>VGTI01000099.1 GCA_016874735.1 Deltaproteobacteria bacterium | reverse complement strand
GGTCTGGACGAAGAACTTCTTCGCCTTCTTCTTGAAGATATCCCTTTTTGCGCAGGAACTTGATCGTCTTGGTCGCGATCTTTTCGACAACATCACAGACTTCTTGGTCTGTCGGTGGCTCAAATGCGATGAACCTTGGTATGGCCTCTTTAGTGTGTGCTTTTTCCGCCATTCTCTTGCAACAGCACGACGGGCAAAAACCGCGGCCCTTGCACGAAAACGGTACCGCCCGCTCAAAATCGCAGGCCTTACCTTTTGTGCGCAAAAAACCGCACTGAAGAACCCCGCAGCGCAGATACCCCTGAGCTCTTTGGCGACAAATTCCGGAAGTCCCTTGCCGTCAGTTTCTCTTTGCGCGATGAAGGTCTCGACATGCTCGGCAAGGACCTCGCAGAGGACAGTGTCTTCGGGCTGTCTTGCCTGGTAGGTGTGAACTTGTTTTTGAGGCTCGCCCATGTGGGCGAACTTTGACGCTTAGCCAGCTGATGAGAGAAGTGACATCGGACGGAGTGTGAAGAAGTCCGCGGGCGACATGCCGTGACATTCACAATGGCGCAGGTGAGAACGTGGCAAAAAAGCTGTACAGTGTGTGCAGCCTAAGTGCCAAAGTCCAAGACATCCCAACTCTTCAATATTACATGTTTCATCGCAAAGTATTTTGTAGTCCCATATTACGCCATGTAGACGCGTCGGATCTTGGACCACGGCACAGCAGAAGCCAAGGCCGCTGCCAATGAAATCCTGAGCGAGCTGGTGATTTATCAATCGTGCTGCTCCGTGTTAGACAAATGGCGACATAAAACTGTCTCTAAAGACACCGTGTAGATTAGAAAGAGAGTGAAAGAGATTGAACATATGATCGCCGCAATCCGCCTTATTTATGGGGCGGTCAAGGCGATCCACTAAGGTTTCGCGTTAGCGAATACCGCCGCTAAATCCGTTTGTATAAGCAAATTGCATCGAATATTATCCCCTCGCTCCTTGACAAGTAAGGTACGGGTTCGATGCCCAAAACATGGCATCGGTAAAAACCTTAGTGTTGTGTCGAGTGTACCTGTACGTGGCTACACTCACCCCGCCAACGCGGATTAAAACTGACATAACTTTCTAGCGTACAAGTCATTTTCGACCCTGGAACGGGGTTGCTCGCTGCAAGGCGGGTATCGGAAGTGGAGTCCGCATAAGACCAGCTTAGCGAAGCGAATCTGGCAAGGACGGCGAAGCGTCAAAAAAGATGAGAAAGCGAGAAGCTGCGGCTTCAAGCAATTATCGGAAACCTTACCCCTTTAGGGGTAGCGGTAGTTCACAGAGAGAGTGATGTGGACGCAGGCTAAACAATATCGTATTATCAAGAATACGCATATATTACTTTACCGTATTATAAATAATACGGCCTTAAAACTAACTTTAGCCCGATAAAAGGCATCTTTTCTTGATAAATCAGGACCTTATTGACATCCACGGCGTCGTCACGGCGGCCGCTCCGCGATCCTTCTCGCGCCTTGGCGTGGTACAAGTTGATTGGAATGAAAGGGTCATCGGCCTAACGGGAGCGCGCGGTGTGGGCAAGACCACGGCACTGCTGCAAAAGTATTGGGAGCTCTACGGCAGTCATGAACGCTGCCTTTATGTTTCGGCCGCCCATGTGCAAGTTGCGGCTGTAGGAGTTTACGAGATCGGGCGCGACCACTTCAAAGCTGGTGGCGAGGCCATCATAATTGATGAAGTCCATCGAGCCGAACATTGGACGGCCGCGATTAAAAGCCTGATAGATAGCAATCCTGGTAAGACGATTTGGCTAAGTGGCAGCTCCTCAGCGGCACTAGCTAGAGGTGGCGCTGATTTGTCGCGTCGTGTCCTGTGGTACGATTTGCCTGAACTGTCGTTTCGTGAGTTTCTGCATTTGACGGGGCGTCCTGACGTTCCACAGCTCACGCTTGCCGAGCTGGTTCGGGATCACGTTGCGATAGCTCGCGATTTATCTGCAAAAGGTCCATTGTTGGGGGCGTTTCGTAATTATCTGAGGCATGGCCAGTATCCGTTTTTTTTGCAGGGTCTAGGCGGCTACCATCAACGACTACAGAGCGTTATCGACAAAGTGGTGAGCGAAGACCTGCCAGCGCTGTTCAATATATCGGCGGCTAAGGTAACTGTGCTCAAGAAGATCCTATGGGCCGTAGCATCTTCTAACCCCTTTCAGTTAAATGTCGAGGGACTCAGCCGAGACCTCGGAGTCGCCAAGACATCGACTTATCATTTCCTCAATTGCCTCGAGCAAGGCAGGCTACTTCAGGGCCTTGCCATGGCCGGCACTGGACTCAAGTCAGTGCGTAAACCTGAGAAGATTTATCTTGCCAATACTAACTTGCTAGCTGCGGTCACTGCTCCGCATAGAGTCGATCCTTCGGTCGGCACAGTCCGTGAGACATTTTTATACTCGAGCCTTAAGCCGCTTCATGCAGTTAAGTCACTGGGCGACGTCGATTTTCTGGTGGACGAGCAATTGGCTATCGCAGTGGGTGGACCAAACAAGGGCGACCGGCAATTGGCCAAGAGTGGCCATAAACCTGAACTAACTAAAGTGCTAGCGATCGACGGCATTGAGACTGGATCGGGCGACCGTATACCGCTGCACATGTTTGGACTGCTTCGCTAGAGCTCCCGCCAATCAGACAAGTGCTCAATCAAACATATTCTCCAGATCCTTAGGCACCGAGCTGACCACATCGCCAATAAGCCCAACGTGCACGCCCGCCCACTCGCGGCGGTACTTGACCACTTGTGCCTGACGCCCAGGCAATTGAATCGTAATGGTCTGCGCGTCGGCCCATATGATCTCCAGCAGCTCGTCTGACGGCAGGACTAGCACGGTAGAGTTGTCACCAAGCTTGCCGCCGACGACTTTAAATAGTCGTATTTCGGTAGCGACTGCCATACTAGGGCCGCAGTCGACGCGGAAGTGCTGTGCCGTGTATTCACCTGAGGGACTGGCTACCGACTGCAGCTCGGTGCGTTTGCAGCGGTCCTTCCACACAAGAGCTAAGGCAGCAAACGGGAGCAGTAACAATACGACGACGGAGATCGCCATTTTTAGCTTGGATTTAGCCGGGGCGCTCGGATCGATTGGCTGATTTGCCGACGCGGCGTCGTTGGAATTTGGAGTAGGGACGTTTTTGCTCATGGCTTCCTTGCGACCTTTCGGCAAATTCGAAGGTGACACCGCCCTCTTTGGTCAGTCTCAGCTTGGCGCTAAACGGCCGACCGGATTTAGACACAAATCCCTGTAACTCAGGGCTGACACCTTCAGCCAAAATAGCTTTGATCTCGTCAGGTGTGAGTTCTCTCTTACACAGGTTACGCGGCAGCATCAACCCACTCGGATTTTTGTTGCCTGCGGCAAACGCCTGTAGACGTTGATTGCACACGTAAGCCCCACGCGTCTGCAGCACCTGACAGTCGCCACCATGGACTGGGCAGCCGGGAGTACTGGCCGACTTCCCGATAGATTGGTCTTTGGTGTCTGATCAGTAAAATCATCCTCCCCAGACACCAATGACCAATCCTAGTAGCAGTGTCATATAGCTCTAAATGGCTACGTTAAACCCTAGTCGAGGGTAAACGTACGCTGATTCCAGTCGACGATCTCCCAAGACTAGGTCTTTGTCGGTCCCAAACAGCCAAAAACGCATGGCAAGATCAGTAAAGAAGTCAACTTTTCCGTAGCTTACAGCCAGGCCGTTCACTACGTCAAAGTATGAGGCCCCAGTTGTAGACGTGCTGGTCCCGTTATGAAATGCCATATAACCAGCCTGAACACCAAGGCGGGACTTTAACACCGGTGTTATGCTGATCCCACCGATGTAATAAGCACCGTAATCCACTACTTTTCGACTATGTCTTTTGCCGTCTGAATCGACAGTGGTGGGGCTCTGGGATCCAATGGTCACACCGATAGAGCTACCAGCTTCAGCGTCTACTTTCTCCAAGCGAAGACCTTGACGCACATAGACTTGCTGCTCAAAATCGAGACCAAGTTTCCATCCGCCTTGTGGCGCCGTTTCGGCCCGAGCACCGGAGCTTCCGATCGACAGTGCGGCTACAACAATCAGTACTCTCATCTTTTCTCTCCAAATATATTTGATAAATTATGTCAAAAACATGCCAGTTGCATGAACTTTGACCACTGATTTCATTTACAATCTGCCAATCGATGATCATCGCACAGTGTATAACAAACAGCACCAACAATGGATCCACTAACAGCACCTACGCATGCCGGCACTCCGATTCCGGCGGTGATGAAACCAGAGGCTGCGCAAGCTGGTGCTATATATGTGGCGGCAGGCAACAAGATAGCTCCGGCACCTACAACTGGGCAGCTTGTTCTTGTCCACCCTCCTTCTTGTGCTTGGTTTGCTACGTCAGCTGCAATATTGCCTTTGATTGAGTTCGTGAGCCCACCAAAAATATCTGAAAGACTGGGCGGCTTGGGCATGCGAATATGGCAATCGAATAAGCATTCATCTTTAACACCAACTTCAGCTACATCGACACTATCGTCCCACAGTTTGGCAAAGTCGAATGCGACATTGCGATCGACCTTTTCTTGGTAACCAATATGCAAACCGACAACCTTACCGTTTTGTAGAATCGGCCCGCCAGAAAATCCCGAGAGACTATCACATGAGTGCAGGAACACGCCCGCGCTGTCAAGTCTCCTATCTACCGTACAATTTTCCTGAGTGTAGAGATTTCCTTTATCAAAGTCATAGCCAACGATGGAAACATTTTGACCTGATAAGAGGCTTACTTCCAACTTGCTAGAGAAACTTTCGTCAGATTCGAGAACCAGATAATCCTTTTTTGTCTCTAATCTCGTGACTTTGCTTAGATGTATATTTTTACCATCTAAGCGAGTGAACGTTGCATCGATTTTGCCTGCATCCGCGTTTTTGCCTCTGCAATGCGCAGCTGTGGTGATCTCTTTTTCTCCAGTGACGAAGGCAGTGCACCTTGATCCATCCGAAGTTAACAGATAACCAACAGTACTTCTCAAGGTTGGATTGTCCGTAGGTAGTAACCGGCTGGATTCACCCAAAATGGCTTTCGCCTTTGAGGATTGATCTTGCTTCTGACTACATCCCGAAAAAGCCAGGACTGACAGTCCGAGATACGCGACACCTTTCATTACGATATCCTTCATAAATACTATCCCCTTGTTTAGCGCACTCCCACTTTGATGAGTGAGCATTACGATGTTTAGAGTACTTTTATTTTCTAATTTCTTAGATCTGATTCAAGCAGCCATTGTTCGAGATCACCTTTCAGAATGTCAGGCCTGGACGTCTGACGAACCAAGCATTCGAAAAGGATTTTTCTCCCAGAATCCGACAAAGCCGGATCGGGCGGCATTGTTTTGTCAATAACTATCGATTGCCGAAGCATATTTGTGTCTAACGCGAATTGATTGGGCATTGCGGCATAATATTGAAGCTCAAATTGTCGATGACCATTATGACAGGACGAACAGTGCATGCTTGATACAACTAGATTCACTAATTCATCATCAGCCGTGAAAGATCGAACACATTCTTGTGCTCTAAGCAATTGCTCTTCAGATACGACGTCACCGACCACTGGACCCAGATCGTTTCTATCAAGACCAGCGAATTCGGCGGCGCCATATTTTTTTATCTGATCATTTATTGCGTAAAGATCGATTTTACTGAGATCATCTTTTACAGTGTCAGGTTGTGGATTGATTTTTATTAATGGCGATTGGTGGCACGAGTAGCACGGCTCTGACGTTTTTACAGTTGATACGCGAGGCACTATCTGGATCCCGATTGCGCTGCGAATTCTCCATAAATCAATGAGATGTGCAATCGGCTTAGACAGCGGGGATCCATCTTCAAAATTCGTTTTTTCAATAATTATTTGGGATACAATTGATGACAACGGGGCTGTGATGTCGTCCCGGACGCCGAACTGAATAAAGCGATCATGGGTCGCCCCTGGAACATAGACTAGAAGACGAGATCTTGCCTGACTATTATCTACTGTCGGCAGATTTCTTGATCGGAAGTAAACTGCGCGCCAGCTGGCGTCAAAAGTACGAATCTGCTTTTCTATTAGTGCGGCATCATCGCCCGTTGTATTATTCAGGCTCAATAGAAATTCTTGTGAGCTAAGACTTTTTGGTAGCGAAAGATAACCTCGGGATTCCAAGAGTTCCAGGTACGCCTGGTCTTCAATGTTTAGTCCAAGCTTGTGACTTGGCTGCTTACTTAACCAATGGCGATGTGTAAATCGCCGTAAGTTAGAAAAGGATACTTGGGATGAGGAAAGTTTTTTAATTTGTGGCTCACATTCTTGCAGATGATCGTAAATATAGCGTGTATTTGATGCATAATCACTTTTTGCTGCGCGGGAAATTTCACTGGTTTTCCACCGCGCCCATTGATCATCGGTCGTTTGACACTGCGCGTGTTCACTTGGTGCTTCGGTCTTTGATAATTCATCGCGAGAGGGATTGTTCAAGAATGGGAGACGATGACTTGCTATGTCTTTAGCCCTGCAACCCAAGGTTGCAAATATCATCGACATTTCGGCGATAGTCATCATGATAGCAAATGATTTCATAGGTTCACACTTAGTGATTTATACGATGCGTTCGAATAACTTGTTAAATTTATCTTCAGCAAGTAACGTGCCACACTCTATGCATTCCACGAATGGGCTCACGAATGTATTACGTCGCTGAAAAAGCGAGACGATTTAATTAAAAAAAAAGAATGCCACAGAGTCTCGAAACAAAAGAGCATTCGACTAATAATGTGTCCACATGTTATACACATAAAGGAATTGGACACAGTGAGCAAATGGAATATTGGTGACTTCAACGCATGAATCAGTCCCGATCTAGCTGGCTATCAATCCGATATGTTGGGGGATAATTTCGGCAGCTCAACAATTTTTTTTCGCCCGCCTAATAACAGCGCCTTGATGTCTATTCTTTAGGCGCGTAAAAAGCTTATGCAGTGTCGAGTGTATCGAATGCACAGTGGCTCCAGCAGCGACGGCTCGCCAACGCGGCGGAACTACCCGCCCCGCTATCCATCCAACTAATGGTAAGTAAAATGTCAGCGTCACCATGGCATCGATCGTGCGCAACGCAAATTCGCACAAGCGCAGCGCCGTGAAGGGAGACCCTACTTGTAGATTGAAGAACTTCGGAGTTCCCCAACTAATTCTCTCATTTGTACTTGAAATACGGAAAACAGCCCTTCTTGCTTTGCTCGTGGCATTAGTGGACTTAGTTGCTCGAGAAAGAAGAGTTCAGTCGCCTGATTAACAGCTACATCGAGTTGATGAGCGTAGTACATTCGAACGCTTTTCTGAAAGTACCAATAATACTTGCCAGTTATACTACCCCTTTCCAACCACTACCAAAAGCTGCCACAATTTAAAATCCTGCCCCAAGTATAACGGGGTGAGCGGACAACCTCATCCCTCCGGACTTCGGCCCAAGGCCATCTCAACCTGTCAGATGGTCGGCAATAGCCTGCTAAGTAGGCAGTCCACCGGTCTATATGTATAGGAACAGGTGAATTTGGACATAGGTGAGCAACTTGCGGGGCGTAGCGATTGATTTACTCGGTGAAAGCGTCTTCGTAAGCGCAGTCATCATAGGCCAGCTCAGCCTGGACGTACCGCGCCGACGCAATGGGCGGGCGGG
>VGTI01000098.1 GCA_016874735.1 Deltaproteobacteria bacterium | reverse complement strand
ACCTGGCAAAGACAATGAGTCGCGAATGGTCATCGATAATCGCCATCAGATAGGCTTTTTTGAGGCTAGTTGAGCCATCGACTCGCACCATTGGGCCATGTAGTAGATCACTTTGCCAGATTTCATTCGAGTGCTCGGCTTCAAACCGACGCCGATCGACGCCTTCGTCGGGGCTAGTTGGTTGGCATTCCGTACGTATAAAACGGTAAATCGTTGCTTTATTGACAGGCTCATCGGGGCCAATCACTTTGCTGTGGCGTAACTTCTTGATGATCACGGGCACCGTATAATACGCATTTTCCTGCTTAAGACGCTTTATCTCCATGCGGACCGGTGTACTGAGACTACGAAAGCCGCCTTTATCGACGCGCGCCTTAGGACAAAGCGCTTCAATCCGGTAACCGCCCTTACGGTAGGCCGTCATCCAGGAGATCATACTAGCCCGCGTCACTCTCGTACGCAGTGAGCCAGGGATTTCGTAAACTTTTAGTGATTTCTCGGCCAATAGGCGCTCCTTCTCGCCGTACTGCATACGCATGCCCGTTACAAAATCAGCGATCACGCCAAACCTAAATGTTGCCACCTTCATCGCCAAATCGTTGCCGTCTCTCACGACAAATTCCTCCCGTGTCTGATCGGCCTCATTGCCGTCAGTGATGCGAGAAGTTGGCTACCTTTGTTTGCACGATTGTGCGCCGACAAGAGATGGTGGGGTCGCCCGCGTCGAAAAAAGTTGCAGTTTAATCCCTGCTAGAAAAGGTGAATGCCGTTGCCACGAAGACGGTCCCAGACCCTTAGCGGGTCGTCGTCGGGGAAGTCCATCCGACAGACAGCCAAAAACTTACGCAGCCAATGCCCGCCCCGTTGCCGGGGCAGACCCCTGGGCCAGCAGCGGCATGTAAGTCGAGCCCGGATGGCTGACCAAATAGTGGCTACCGGCGACTGATAGCGACGGCCAAAACCAGCCGGTATCATTGTAAAAACAGTGCCGCACGCCGGGCACCGGTAGCGCTTCAGCCATAGCGGCAGGGCGTATCCCTCGAAAAACCGTGTGACATAGCCATGGCCCCACACCATTTTGTAGCCACATCCGCATTTCGGACGAATCCAATTGAAATCTTTGCCCTGAGCGGCTACCTGAGCCACAGGCACGTCAGAGTGTTCAAGCACCTGATCTGCCGGAGCAGTCGGTGCTGTTACACTGGCTGCTCCACCCCTCCATAACTTCTGATCCAGGCACCTATGCCCGGGCGGAGTGGTGTAGCAAAAATGTTCTAGAATTACTTGCCATTCCTAGAGGGGTGGTCAGAGTATTTCAAGAAATAGATAGGTCTGGGTACTAGCCTAAAGTGCAACTACACAGTAATCACAAGTTGTCTTTTAAGAACACAGTCCAAGTGATGGGCAACGAGAACAATCGCGTTCACTTTAAAACCAAAGATACCAACATGAAGTGGCGTGGTTTCGAATTCTTTAACATTCATACTTACAGCAACCGTGTCGCAATCAACCCCTTTAAACTCGACGGCACCTATTTCGCTGGGACCAAAGTCGAGTATCTAACGATCACCGGAGCCACAGGAGCTTCTTGGACAATGGCAGGCTACTTTAGCAACATTGTTATCGACGGAGTCTTGGGATCTTTTTCAGCAACAGATCGAAGTGATTCGACGCGCGGACTGATGAATGTAAATGGCTTTTATTTTGCTCATTCTGAGTTTCCGATTCCCCAAAATATGAGCACAGGATACCAGGACCTGAACATCATGTTTGATAACGACATTTTACCAGGTAGCTATGATTTTGGGGGCGAAAGTCTTTTGATTTGGAGCAATCGCTTTGCCACGGGAACACCCCAAATTTCTGCTTGGGAACGAAAAATCTTATTATTCAATACGATGTCATCAATAAATTGTGGCGGCCAAGTATTTGGAAACGCGGTGAGACAGTCAATCGACAATGAGTCTAGCCCATCATGCAAATCCAGCGATAATGTGGTGGGTAGCGAAAACAGCGCCGTATCGTCAAAAAAGTTTGCTTACTGGCACGACAGCAACCTGACGACCTTTTACAGTTATCAGTCGGATTCGATACGCAAAGGGGAAACCTCCAGAGACTTCATGGTGACGCTGCTCGACGCAAACGGCGTTGTAAATCCAAGTGCTGTTAAGTGGACAGTCGAGTACGTCAGTAACGCAGGTAACAAGATCACTGTGAAGGAGGAGGTAGGGTCGAAGTTCAACATTGTACCCCCAGCTTCAGCTAACTACACGATTAAGATCACGAGTGCCGACAACAGCCAGGAGCTGATCGGGGTGCTTAGCAGAAGTATGAGCGCCTACTAAAAGAGGTGCAATGAGGTAAGTAGCAGCTCCTGCCTTTACAGCATAGCGAGCTGCTAACTAGTCCAAGGTACGATCGACCGCGGAGAAACCGAATCAGGGAGTACCGACTTTAGTTTATTGAAATTTGCCCAGTGCCCACCACTCTTACACCCACCCCCAAACTGTCACCCCCCTTGCCACCACTCCCTCTCCCACCCCCTCATCACCTCCCCCACGATTCAACGCTAGTTTCCGCTTCTTACACCCCTCCCCCTACTTAACTAGCCAGTTGGCCAACTATTTGCAGACCATCCCCGTGAACGTTAGTTAACCACTCTGTCACGGGATCAATCATGCAATTGTCCGCGTCACGCTACCTTGTTGGTTTGTTACTCGCTCTGACCACAGTAGGCTGTCTCCAGCGTAATACATCGTCCACTAAGGCGATCATCGGTGGTGACGACCGTCAGGTTGTTACCGATCAAACTATCAACGCTGCAGTAGGCACTCTACATAGTGGGGACGGTAGTGCGCTCTGCACTGCATTTGCCAGTAGTGCTGACGAAGTAGTTACGGCAGCGCACTGCCTAGTGGCCGGTACGTCTGACGGTCAGTATCAGTTCTGGACTAAAAAGCATGGCTACCGAAAGCTAGAGCGTCTCAGTCAGAGTGGCGTTAAGTCTGACGTAGCGGTCTTTAAGTCGTCGCAGCTGACGCCAGACTTTCTGCCACTCGCCTCCGTTCAACCCAACGGTAGCTCGGCCCGACTGATAGGCTTTGACTTCAAGACGCTGTCCCTAGTCGAGACCACCAAGGGTGCAATTGACGTAACCTCGCTTAAGGCCGGTGTCTACCGGCATACGTTCGACACACTGCCCGGTCAGTCAGGATCACCCATAGTGCAAGACGGCAAAGTGGTGGCAGTCCACATTGGGAGCTTGAAAGACGGCAAGGTAAATCTGGCGGTTGCTACCCGGGAGATGGAAAAAGCGGATGTACTTGGAGGTTACCCGGACTTTGCACCGGAAAATCCAGCGGCATCGATTATCAGGAGAATCGGCGTAAAAAAGATCCGAGATAAGGTCATCGAAGTTATCCTAGACGACTTAACTTCGGACGCGTACGAGTCTGCGAAGACCATGGTCGTAAATTACATCGAGAAGGTTTGGGACAGGATCAAGCGGGAAGCAGAAGCTCGTGAATTCCGAACAAGAGCCTTAGACCGAGACAACCCAGGAAACCTATCTCCCGGCGGATGGACCGGTCCCGACTTTAATCGTGGCGCAGATAGCCGTGGGACTGCCATAGCGCTGACCGCTGATGGCGATGCAGATATTGACCATAAGACTGAGTTGAAGATCTTTCTTGGCGGTGCATTAGGGATAATTTACGAACGCGTGCTTAATCGTGACTTCACAGCGGATGAACTTCGAGCCATGGCCCAACACATCCGTAACGGCGGCTCCTACGGGTTCCTCAAAGCCACTGTCCTAAAAAAGCTACCCATAAACGAACGTCACGGCAATAACGGCACCGTCTCGTGTGACACCTTCTGCGCCGAGCGCAGATTCACCGATGCACCAGGCTCCTGTGTCAGTGCAAAAATCTCGACCACGGGTCGAGGCGTCCACTGCTCCGAGGTCCCAGGCTTTGTCGATGGTGGCGAGCTCACATGTAGCTGTCTTGGTGACGGATTCTCTAAACCTGGTAACAACGGCACCGTCAGCTGCCGTGACTTCTGCTGGGGTGAGCAGTGGGGCGCCGTCGGCAACTGCCTCGCCGCCTACAAGGGTGACAGTATATCGTGTGACACCGCGTCAGGATCCCCACAGGACTGCGTCTGCGGTGGATTTACCCAGTGAGGTGAAGTGACTGACACCCGCCGTTTCACCCTCATTCCGCGTCTCCGTGGTCAAATACTGAACTCTTGCTAGACCACGGAGACGCGGAATGAGGGAGAATGGAGTGTCTGACAATAACTAGTCGTGCCGCACCCTCTCGAAATGTCGGCCTAAGACATCTTGCCCAGCACCGCCCATGTCGTTCGCCTTTGCTGAACCCTTCTGCCATCCTTGCGTCGCTAACACGTTGAGTGTGTTTTGTTTCGCGGGGGGTGGTGGAAGTGCGGGCCGAATTTGCTCAGTTGGTAGGAACCACTAGGTCTTCAAAAGCTATATGTCAGCCATTTCCAGATTCACCTAGGGCTGATATTTACCAAAAAATGTCGGAATTTCATCGCGAAGCAATTACCAAAGAGGAAATGCGGCGTCAGAAAAAATCACTAGGTATCGTGACCATTTTTGATGTTATTAAGTTCGGCAATAGCCGCAGCCATGCCGTCCTCGTAAATGAGCGGCCACTGCGGATCAAGGAGGAAGTTCAGCTCCAATAATGGCTCGCTGTCGCCGTTTGCTATTAAGTAGCTCCTGGCATTTTCGCATAGGCGGTTGACAACGCGGCCTTCTCCGAGACTCGACACGATATGGTAGGTTGGATTTTCGGCAATAAACATCTTTAACGAAGGTAAAAGGTCTGTACCGAAGCATCCACAGAAGTCGTGGCCAGTAAGTCCAAGACGCTCAAGTTCGTAGAAGTTCTTTACAACGCCGACGCGGTCAAAATAATCGTCAAAAATGACCATCAACTCAACTTTGCTGTGGTTGGCCTTAGCACCCATGTTTGGATCCTGTATTCATCGTGACTTGCATGTACATTCAGAGTATCGGCAGTTTCCTGCCTCGGCTTAATTTGGATTTACGAATTGGGGCTAAGTAATTGAAGAATCCTCCGTCGGTAAAACGACTTGCAACTTACACAATTTCCTCTCTCAGTGGTCAAATAAACACTCGCTAGACCACGGAGACACGGAATGAGGGAGAAAGGAGTTACTTGTTTTCGCGGTAATAGCTAATGATGGCGGATCATCTTGTAATATCGGTCAAGGACATCTTGCTCATCGCCACCCATGTCGTTCGCATTTGCTGCAAGATTCAGCAATCATCCCAGTGCAAGTGCTTTGACAACTTATTAGCGGCATGGAGGTAAGAGTTAGTGGGTATATGTGCGCAGCAGGTTGGAACGACTAGGTCTCTCAAGGCGATAATGCAGCCGCTTAATACCGACGAAGCTACACTTAAGCAGATGACCGCCACTTATACCAGCGACGATCATTTTGATGCCTTTGCAGTGTTCCAGTATTTGCTTTCTCGTGAGATAGCGACCGTTGGTGCAGATTCACCGCGCATCAAGGTTTACGATGATATTTCACTGTTTCATGTACAGATGACCGGAAGTGTCGAGTTTAAGCGACAGAAATCGTTTTTAAGACTTCTGACTATTTTTGATATTATCAATTTCGGCTATAGCCGCAGCCATGCCTTCTTCGTAAATTAGCGCCCACTGTGGATCGAGTAGGTAATTAAGCTCCAGGTTTTGATTTTTTTCGCCTTTCGCGATCATGAAGAAGTCGGCACCTTCCTCAATCCTATTGACAAAGCAGCCTACACCGACGCTCGACACCAGATGATAATCTGGATTCTCACCACAGAATTTCAGCAACTCAGGAAATGAGCTGTCTAAAAATAGTCCACAGAAGTCGTGTCCGCTAAGTCCGAGCCATTCCAGCTCGTAATAGTTAGTGACCATGCCCACACGGTCAAAGAATTCTCGTCGGTTCACCATCAGTTCGACTTTTTTTTCCTTGGCTCTTGCACCCATGATCGGATCCTGTCGGTAATGGGAGGCAGATTTGCCAGTCGTGTGATCGGTCTATTCCGGGCATTACTTGACCCAATGTTCAGGTATGGTGGGGCGACCGGAAATTAAAAAACTGAATCCAAGAATTACAGGCCCTTGCGTCGCCCTACTCTTTCGTAGTCCGCTGTCGCGTCACCTGAACCTTTACCTTCTCCCTCATTCCGCGTCTCCGTGGTCAAATACTGAACTCCTGCTAGACCACGGAGACACGGAATGAGGGAGAATGGAGTGTCTGACAATAACTAGTCGTGGCGTGCACACTCGTAATGTCGTTCAAAGACTTCTTGCTTAGCATCGCCCATGTCGTTCGCATTCGCCTAAAGCTTCTGCCATCCTTGCATTGCTAACATACTGCGTAAGTTTTGTTTCGCGGAGGCAGAATTGATGATCAAATTTGAGCAGCGAGTAGGTGCCACTAGGTCTGCAAAAGCGGATACTTCAGCCAGTAAATATCGACGACAAGACTCTTGCGGTATTGACCTGTGACTACGGTCCGAATGACCACTTTGATGCCTATGCCCTATTTCAGTATTTAACGTCGCGCGAGCTAATGACTAACGGTGATGATTCACCGAGAATCGCGATTTACGACAGATTAGCATATTTTCACATTAAGAAACTTAGTGAAGCGATGCTGCGACTCCAGAGAGCAAACTTAAGACTTACAACCATTTTTGATGTTATTGATTTCGGCAAGCGTCTCGCTGATGCCGTCTTCCCATAAGACATGCCACTCCGGATCAAGTAGGAAGTTGAGTTCAAGTACCGGATCTCTTTCGCCGTCTGCAATCAGGTAAAAATCAGCTCCTATGACTACGCGATTGACAAAGCGCTCTTCTCCAACGCTCGAAACGATGTGATATCTCGGGTTTCTTTCACAGAAGCGGGTTAATTGCGATAGACGATCACCTGGGAACATACCGCTGAAGTCGTGACCACTCAGTCCGAGTGACTCTAAGCGGTAATAATTTTTGATAATACCCACACGACGGAAGAAATGTTCGAGGCTCACCATCAATTCGATTTTATTGATTTTAGCTCGAGCACCCATGGTTTGATCCTCTGTGATCTGGGCAATTACAGGCGTATGCATGGGTTATCGGTAGGTTCGGTGTAATCTTTAAGTTAAGTCGAAGATATGAGCGAAGTTGCTGTTATTAAATTGAATTCATCTTGTATTTTTTGCTTGCTAGGGCTTTGGTACCTAAACTCTATCTCCAGGCGCCTGTGTCAGCGCTAGGATCTCGACTACAGGTCGAGGCGTCCACTGCTCCGAGGTCCCAGGCTTTGTCGATGGTGGCGAGCTCACATGTAACTGCCTCGCCGCCTACAAGGGTGACAGCATATCGTGTGACACTGCGTCAGGATCCCCGCAGGACTGCGTCTGCGGTGGGTTTACGCAGTGAGGAGATGTGACTGACATCAGTCACAGGTGTTAGTCACGTCCATGACAACCTCCCGTTCACCCTCATTCCCCTTCTCCCTCATTCCGCGTCTCCGTGGTCAAATACTGAAGTCTCTTTGGACCACGGAGGCGCGGAATGAGGGAGAGTGGAGTGTCTTGTTGTCGCGGTACTAGCTGGTCGTGGCGCACCCTCTCGAAATGTCGGTCTAAGACATCTTGCCCAGCACCGCCCATGTCGTTCGCATTTACGGCAAGCTTCTGCAATCATCTCGTTGCCAACACAGTGAGACTGCTATTTGCGGCGCGGAGGTGAGAGACAGTGAGCGTATTTGCGCAGCGGGTGGGTACGACCCGATCCTTAAAGGCGATACGTGATCTACCTCCCCCTAAAGGGGTAAGGCTTCTACGGCAAAGCCTACACGCCTCTGCCGTGTCTTTTTTGACGCTTCGTTGCCATGTGCGCGAGAGACCTTGGCCGCTC
>VGTI01000097.1 GCA_016874735.1 Deltaproteobacteria bacterium | reverse complement strand
AAATATTTCGACGAGCTTGGCATACCTCGACTCACATGACCTCAACTTCTCGAACCGCCTGGTGCGGACCCGCATGCCAGGTGGTGTGGCAGGGGCGCAGCTAACTGCTGCCCCCTATGCCGATCAAGGAGAGCAAAAGTGTTGCTGGCTAGGGTAATTCCCAGCCAGCAAGAGAAAATCAGTTAGTTGGAGTACCCAAGCTTGCGCGCATAGTTGCTGACGCCGCGCTGCTTAATTTTTTTATGCTCCTCTTTCCGATCAGAACGCATCGCTTCGAATTCGCTCTTACTTAATTTGCCATCTTTATCGCTGTCAAACTTAGCGGTGATGTCGTCCCAGTTTTGCCTAACGCGATCTTTGTGGCGACCACCGTGATTTTTAGCGCGGTGGTGACCGACTCTTTTAGCTACTTTTGAGAGCAGGGTCTTTAGTTCGTCAGAGCTCAGGGCTTTGTCGTCACCCGCATAGGTTTCAAAGTCAGACGTCATTTTTTCGATGATTCTTGTCTTTTTCTCGTCGTCAAAGTTTTTGTCTTCTGCCAACTTGGTTGGACCTGCCAAGAATTCTTCGAGTGACAACGTGCCAGACGCATCAAGATCGAGCTCACCGAATAGTTTCGAAGCTATTTGCTCAAGGCGAGAGGGTTTGACGTCTTCTGCTACAGATTCGTCTACTGCGTCACTAGCTGCCTCTTCAGCGATTTCAGTATTGGCAGAGGCCTCCGTTAGGTCAGCCAGAAACAACTGGTTAGCTGACTCCTCGGCGTCCGTGACCTCGGTTGATGTACCGGCTGCAGATCTTGCGTTGGTGTCGACTTGCCCACATGCCAAAGGCATGAGTGACGTCATCAGGGTGATGGTTAGTTTTGCTGTTTTCATGGTGTTGGCCCCTTTGTTCGTTGTCTGGTCCCGTTGCTATTTTCAGATTTTGCGATGAGGATTTATCTTTTAGCCCTCACCTCGCCACTTACAAAAGGCTTATCGGAATTTTTTATGAAAACTTTAGAAAAATAATTTAATACGTGATATTGGTTTCTTATAGATAAAATGGAATGAGAAATATGATCAATTTTGAACATGGTTGACCCTGGGGACGTGATGTTCATTTTTACCTAAAGTTTTATGTAGAAAGTGCCGATAGAGTCAGCGGAGACACGAGACATGGCGCTCAATAAAACAAGATTACGCGAGATAGCCCGGTCCCTGATGGTGACTGACCAGGGTGATTACCGCGACTATCTATCTTTAGTTTATGCGGCCTGCAAAGCTGAGGATGCCTCCTATTCCTATATACGATTCTCCGAAGATTTGGGTCTAAGCTCTACCAACGCCCATAGCGTCATCGCTGGACGTCGGAGTCTCACCGTCAAGGCAGCAGAGAAGATTAGCGTTGCCCTTGGGCTTACGGGTATTCAGCGACGATATTTCTTGAAGCTTGTGGAGCAAAAACGGGCGCGATCGACTGCCGATCGCGACGAGATATTCGCTGCACGTCTTGAACTCAGGCAAAAAACTCTGCCCACCGAACTCGATAAGAGGCAGCTCGCATTTTTTGAGCAATGGTACAACGCGGCGATACTGGAGATTCTCCGACTTGATGATGCGCAGGATCAGGCTGAGTGGCTTGCGTCCGTACTCAGTCCAAGCGTCCCGCAGGCTAAGGTCGCAGCGAGTCTTCAGCTTCTGAAAGATCTGGGCTACATAGCGTTTGATAGTGCCCGGAATCGCTACTATCCCACCGACGTCACAATCACCACTGGTAATGAGATTATCGGTATGGCTATTGCTAGCTATCACCGTCAGATGCTCAAGCTTGCCGTGGATTCCTTGGACGAGGTCGATGCGGATCACCGTGACATCAGTGCAGTCACCTTAATGGCCAGTCCAGCGCTAGTAGCGCAGTTTAAGGACGAGCTTGCTGCACTGAGGAAAAAGCTCCTGGCACTAGCTGCACAGGAACAGGCCGCAACGGAAGTCATGCAACTAAATATGCAGCTTTTTCCGCTCAACACGAGAAGGGGAACCAAACCATGACTAAACAATGGACGATCAGTTTATGGACTTTGGCTTTCCTGGGGTGCGGTGTCGAGGTTGGTAACCCCGGTAACAAAGGCGGTACCACACCCGCGACTGGTTCCATCAATATTTCGTTTGCCAAAGAGTGGATGGCGGCATCCGAAAGTCTCAGCCTCAACATTGCAGGTCTAGATCTGCTCGAAGGCACCGACGATACCGTCGTAACAAGTCTCACGGCGACAGTCAGTCAAGTTGATTTACTCGGGCTAACGGATGCATCGTCAGACGAAACCTTGGTCGCCAATAGTACTGATGTACCAATCGGTGTTTATGACCGCATTGTCGTTAGACTCGGTAATGACAGACCTGTGCGCTACCGTGGACGCGACGGTGCTGATCGTGACGTCACCCTTGATAGTTCCGTGGGTAATTCGTTTTATGTGACTCAAAGCTTTGAAGTGGAAGAGGGCAAGACTACGTCCGTGGTAGTCAGTCTGGATCCTTATTCCTCACTCAAGAGTAATACCGATGGATCTGGCTTCACGTTTAAGCCGCGCGGTGGATCCCGTCTCAAGGACAAAGGCGTCCGCTACGCTGGTAGCACGACGATCGCAGATGCAGAGTGGCTTTGCGCCTACGCCTATCGGTTAAGTGTCACCCCAGAGCCAGGACCCGAAAAGCGCAGGGCTCTCCACAAGAAGGGCGCCAAATCGTCGCCCGGTGCAAAACTTGATGGACGCCAGTCGTTTTCATCTAAGGCGAACGTCATCAAAGATTTCACGACATCCTGCGAAAACGCCTTTGCCAAGGTCCCAGTAATCGACGGTAAATACCAACTCCGCCATCTGGCACCCGGTTCTTACACTTTGCGCTATTTCAAGGCTGACGGGAGTTACGAAGACCAGGCCGATGACATCACACTGGGTCTTAGCCTGGCTGCGCCATCTGGTCCAAGACCGCGGCCATGAGTGTGCTCATAGCGCGACGGCCTGAGCTCGTCCCGACTATGGCTTGGTTCAATTCGAGTTCGATACCAAAGTACTTGGTGGCAGTAAACTTGCGTCTGAGCGCCGTGGTGAAACCGTCAGCTGCGCCGTGGTAAGGGTAATTTTTACGTACGCGCCAATGATTTGATTCTGAATGAGTTTTCGCTAGAGCAGCAAAACGGGAGGCAAGCCACTTTTCCCCGCGTCTTCGAGGGTCATACAGTATACCGATATCAGCATTACGTACCTCATCGTTGAGGACAGGCGTGAACGAATGTACGCCGATGTGCATTACACGATTGCCCCTTTTCACCTCCCGCTCAATCCAGCGTTCCACAGTGTGACGATGTGGTAGGTAGTATGCCTTGATGATTTCCGCCCGTGAATCGCGATCCAAATCTCGAGTAAACTCAGAGAATAATTTGGGGTGATGCAGTGAGCGATTGAGATCGATCAGCAAGCGAGAAATCGTCACATGAAAAAGCGGAGTACTCAGTGCCTGTGATAGAGATGTGGCCACTGCCAACGCGCCTATGTCTAGGCCACGGTGAGTCTTGAGCACAGACCTGTTGCCAGCAAAGACTCGGGCAAACTCACGAGGGATTTCGTTCCCACCGTGTTCGCAGGTGAGAACGATTTTATCAAAGCCACTGTCACCCTTAGGTGGCTGTCGCCTAGGCATTAAAAAAGCCACCAGCAGGTAATAGGTCACAGAGACTGCGGTAAACTGCCGCGATTTGGTCCCTGGACGGCTTTGGACCTAGAGCCTTCACTAGACGTCTGGCCAGACAGCCATGCTTGACCAGCATTTCAATCTCGCTACGGTAGCTGTTAATTGGGTACTTATCCGCGTTCAGAAGATCTTGAGTGATATGACGCCAAAGATCCTGAGCCTTGGTCGGGCCTTTGGACGGGTAATTAAATAGTTTGAGATAATCATCGTTGTCGACTGCGGCTTGGCTCCCGTCTATGACACAGTTTAAAAAGATTTGGCGCAGCGGTGTCTCGTGCCACTCCATGAGCCGGTCGAGGCTGGTCCAGCGCTCATCTGCCAGAGCATGAACCAAGGATGTCACAGCGGCGACTACAGCCATGTCCATTCGGGGAGATTCTTGGATGTCTAGCAACCGAATTTCAATGGCGTGCCGCTCAAAACGAGCGATGGCCCCCCGTGAGTTTAGCCATTCGTGCTGCAGGATCCCGTCGGGGTCGTGGGGCTTAATGGCGTAGTATACTGGCTTTAGAATGTTGTTTTCATAGTCGGCGTAGCTGAAGGCGCGCTCCGGAATCACGGGGCCAGTGATGAGCGGGACGCTGCGCTGATTTTTCATATAAAAATCAAGACGGCTATCCATCATGCCTGAGGGTGTGCCCTCAAAAACGGGTGAAGAGGCAGCAAGAGCGGGGAGGATCGGCAATACTACGCGAATCGCTGCGTGCAGACGGCCAAACTCTTTGTCATCATAAAACGGGAAATTAATATGCACACTCTGCAGGTTTGACCAGCCGTGCCCCTTGCAACTGAAGATGCGGTCGTAGGCCTCATAAATCTCGGCAGCGTCGCTTACCCAAAGGTGCGTGTCGGTCGCAGGATTCATGAAAGGGTGCATCGCCGTCGGCATCAAGCAGGCGTTCTTTGCGGCTAAGATTTGATTGATGCGTTTAATGTCTTGCAAGAAGAGCTCGTGAAGCCCTTTAAGCTCAAGGCGAGGACCATTGGTTTTGAGCTCGATGACATGCTTGACCAACTCATTTGACCACGCCATGTCTCCAAACTCTACTTCGTTGACCAGCTCACCCGCAGCCTGCTCCAAAACAAAGTCGCACAGTGGCTCCACCGCCAAGGTGGTGCGGTTGACGATCATGAATTCCATTTCGATGCCGTAACCTTCGAACAGATGCAGGTGATCGGTGCGACTCATTGGTTACTGCGTCCCTCCTTGGCGTCGGTGATACGGCGAAGAAACACTTCCATAATCCGCAGATAGAGGTCGTCCTTAAGGACTTGATCTTCGTATCCGTGATCTATGTTGGGGTTGTCGTTGATCTCAATGACATAAAAGTTATTACCAACCTGCTTGATGTCCAGTCCGTACAGTCCGTCACCGATGAGATTGGCTGCTTTAACCGCCAGGTTGATGAGCTTGCGTGGTGCTAGCTCAACCGGCAGCGTCTCCGAGCGCCCGTTCAGGGTGCGGCCACTCTTGTCTTTACTGATGACCTTCCAGTCTTTACGCGCCATGAAGTACTTGCAGAGGTACATCGGCTTACCGTCAAAGATACCGACGCGCCAATCAAACTCTGTGGGCAGAAATTCTTGAGCGATGACGAGATCCGATTTTTCAAAGAGTTGCATGAGCTCGCGGTCCAGACTCTCCTTGTCATCGGCCTTGGATACACCCTGAGAAAAGGAACTGTCAGGCTGCTTCAAGACACAGGGCAGACCCACCTTCTCGATAATTTCATGCATATTATCGCGGTGCACGACGATTGTCCGTGGGGCTGGGATTTGGTTCTTTTCCAGTAGCTCGTTTAAGTAAACTTTATTGCCGCAGCGCATGATGGACTCGGGATCATCGACAACGACCAAACCCTCTGCGGCCGCCCGCCTTGCAAATCTAAAAGTATGATGGTTGACGGCGGTAGTCTCACGGATGAAGAGAGCATCAAATTCGCCGAGACGAGAGTAGTCGTCGCGATCGATAATCTCAGCCTCCATGTGAAGTTTCTCGGCAGCGCGAATGAAACGCTTGATAGACCCCTCATTGGATGGTGGCATCGCCTCCTGCTCGTTCATGAGGATAGCTATGCTGTAGCGAATATCAGGACGTTTAGCTAACTCGGTGCGTTTGCCCTCGAAATATTCTTTGGCAAAACCTACCACTTCGTCATGGTGAGCCTCCGGTATTTCCTTGGCGGCGATAGGTCCTACCTTACGGAGCTGCCATTTACCGCCCTCGCGGTGGAAATGAGCGCGCACAAAAGGTGCGTGAAACATGCGGTAAAGCTGCGCCGCCAGGCGATCGTATTTCTTAGCGACGTTTTTGCCGAAGTAAATACTGAGGACAAACTCGTCAGATTTGACGTCATGTAGACTCTTCTGAATGAGGTCGTCGATCTCATCGGCGGCGAGCTTGACGATCGCCTGGGACTTCATGTCTTGGATGGTCGATACCGAGGGGATGGGCTTATGGCCCCGCGCCTCTGCCAGCAACGAAACATAGTAGCCAATCGTTTGGTATTTATACGACCGGCACATGTTAAACACGCGGATGTTGCGCTGCTTACGGAAGGGCTCGCTGGTTAAATATTCTTTACCCGACACAACCTGGACTTCCGGAAGATTGAGGGGCCAATCCGCCGGACTGTCGACGATGATGATTCTTTGCATCCTTGCTTCCCGCAGTAGCGGCCGTCGTCACACCTGCCGCTTGGTGATCACTATCAGGTTACCATCATAAGTCACTACACCTAATAGGATAGCATTAACCAGGTGTTCCACGTTCACTCGGTATACATGCCCGTAATCATTGGATTCAGGGTGGTAGGGGTCAGCAACCGTAACGGTATTGAGCTCAGCGTCAAAGCTGGTCAGTACGACAAAATGGCCCTGGGGCTCCCCACGTATATCGTCACCTTGAGGATACTTGCCGTACTCACGAACGGCCCGATAGAGATAGGTGGCACTGAGGCCCGTCAGCAGTGGCTTACCAGAGAGTAGAAAGTTGCCGAGCAAGGAGGCGGTTAAGTCTTCAAACCTTATCACGCCACCGGCTTCAAGGAATTCAATATAGGCCTGGAGGGCCACCTGCAGTTTTTTGCCGCGCTTGGCCTGCATCTGCAGCCGCAACTTCTCGATGAGTTGGTCGTTTGTCAAACTAGTGGGCTTAAACCAGGTCGGGTCAAAGACTTGCAGATTATAAGAGTAGATCTCTACTGCATAGCCGCGGCGTAGCGCATGGAGGCCAAGGAGGGCTCCGAGGGTACCACCACCACGTAGCATGGGAACCTCTTTGACCACTGCGTCGAGATCCATCGCATCGGAGTAGTACTCGTAAACCGAGTGCAGAGCGGTCGGACCGCAAGTGATGTCATCAGGCTGGCGTAATATTGGATACTTCTTCTTAGCTGGCATGAACCTCAACCTATCTACCAGAGCTGGTCACTGGTCTGAATGATCATCGCCTCGAATCTAAAAAAGCACAAGAAAAGCACAAGCGTCAGAGCGCTGAATTGGGAAGAGGGGGAGGTCGGGTTGATCGGCTGTTAGGAGGTGAGCGTGTGGGAGCGTTCAACGGAGAGCAATGGGAACAGCAACAGCGACAGTTTGTATCAATTTTTTCAGTGACAAACCAATGTGGTTAGACAGCCGATCAACCCGGCATCTGGGGATCCCAGATGCACTCTTGCTTCTGCACAGCCCGTGCCAACTGGCGACAAGTCGCGGGATCGGGGGGTTAAGTGTGGAAGGTAAATCTGACGAGGTCGTAAGTCGCTGAAACGGCCGGGGCTGGTAAACAAAAAATCTGTACAACTGTCAAAAATGTGGACGAATCGTCAAGCGAGCAGCTAGGCCCGGGACATGAGGGGGCGGGAGTGGATGGTCGGCTGTTTAAAGTTTAGCTTTCGCTACGGGTGGTTAGCCGATACCAAAAAAGCTGCTTCCCGCGGTTTTTTTGTGACCCTAAATTGTGATCCTCACTATCCCGTAATCACTGGGATTTAAAAAATTAATTAAAGGTTGGCCTAAGCCCTGACGAATCTTCTTTAAGAGGGAGTTGGGCTTAAAGAGCGATATCTCCCCAACGGTTGTAGACCATGAGAAAAGGGAAAGGGAGTCACCGCCATTGAAGGCTAAGTGGGCAATATGGAAACGCAGTCTAAACACCGCAGCTTTATCGTGCTGCGTTTGGTTAGCTGTTACCTCGTCCCAGCCCACACTTGCCGACACACCTAGCTTTCCCCTCAGCTATGCAGCCAGACTGACACAAAGTAGCGGTGCACCTGTCGAAGAAACGG
>VGTI01000096.1 GCA_016874735.1 Deltaproteobacteria bacterium | reverse complement strand
GAGTCGCCGCTAAGTTCGGCTGCACACCGGAGCAGGTGATCGACTGCCTGGCGCTGATCGGCGACAGCTCGGACAACGTGCCGGGAGTTCCAGGTATCGGGGAGAAAGGGGCTGGTAAGCTGATTGCTGAATACGGCAGCCTCGAACGGATCCTGGAAAATATCCCTCTCATCAACAATAAAAAAATGCGTGAAGCCCTGCTTAACGGCCGGGACCTCGGTCTTTTGTCACGTCAATTGGTAACGATCCGCACCGACATCGAGCTACCTGTGACCCTAACCGACGCCACGAGCAACCACCTCGATGCGGTGACGCGCCCTGAACTGCGAGATTTATATGCCGAACTCGAGTTCACCGGTTTGATGAAAAAATTAGACGCTCTCAAACCATCTGCCTCTGATACGAACTTGGCATCTTCTCCAGCGAGCCTGCCGTCTGCGTCAGCCCACGAGGTGCCGCCCCCACAGCTACCCGTGCAAGAAGTGCAGGCCGAGCGGCCTCGCCATGCAGCCCCCAAAGTGGACAGCTACCAGACGGCAAATACCCCTGCCTCTATAGCGACTGTCATAGAGGCTCTATCTGCGGCTGAGCTTTACAGCTTTGACACGGAAACTACCGGGCTTAATATTCGCACGGACCGACCCATTGGTATTAGTTTTGCCGTTAAGGCGGATGCCGCCTACTACATCCCACTCACAGATCAGCAGCTTGATGGCATAAGCGCTAAAGCCGTGATCGACCTACTGCGCCCGGTGCTTAGCCGCGATGATCAGTTAAAGGTCGGCCACAACGTCAAGTTTGACTTGCAGATGTTGCGCAATATTGGGATTCACGCGCGCGGACCTTTTGTCGACACCATGATTTGCGACTGGTTGCTGGATGCCGGCAGTAGGCAACACGGTCTCGATGCCTGCTGTCTGCGCCATCTCAATTACGAAAAAATCAAGACTAGTAGTCTGATTGGTGCCAAAGGCCAAGTGCCCATGCTCGCCGTCGATCTTGCTGAAGTGACACGATACGCCTGCGAAGATGCGGACCTGACGCTTCAACTCTACCGCGTGCTGATGCCAAAAATTGAAGCTGCTGGTCTAAGTCAAGTGTTACGCGCGATCGATATGCCGCTCGTGCCGGTGCTGGCGATCATGGAGCACAATGGTGTCTACATCGACCGCCGCGAACTGCAAAGACTACAGCTCGAACTCGGCGCCATGAGTGACCGTCTCGTCGATCAGGTACATGCATTGGCTGGCGAGGACTTCAATTTAAACTCGCCCAAGCAGCTCGCTGATATTTTATTTACAAAGCTAAAAATCCACGAGCAACTTGGCATCAAAAACCTCAAGAAAACCAAAAACGGCTTCTCTACCGACGAGTCTGTGCTGACCCGTCTGGCGGAACATCCACTCCCCAAGGCTCTGATGGAATATCGGAGTATCAGCAAACTGCAGAGCACCTACGTCATAGCTCTACCTGAGCTGGTCGAACCGACGAGCGGCCGTCTGCACACCTCTTTCCACCAAACCGGCACGGCTACGGGTCGCCTAAGTTCCTCGGCACCGAACCTGCAGAATATTCCGATCCGGACAGCACTCGGTCGCGAGGTACGGAAAGCATTCACAGCAAGTAGCGCTGAATGTCGCATCATATCAGCCGACTACTCACAAATTGAGCTGCGTCTGCTCGCTCATTTGGCGGAGGAAGAGGCGTTAGCTCAGGCTTTTGTCAGTGGCGCCGATATTCATCGTTCCACTGCAGCCCGCGTATTTAACGTCAATCCTGAAGATGTGAGTGATGGGCAGCGGGCCAGAGCTAAGGCCATTAACTTTGGTATCCTTTACGGCATGGGGGCACGGCGCCTAGCGGCCGAGACTGGCACTTCAGTGGCCGAGGCATCAGCCTTTATTGACCGCTATTTTGCTTCGTACCCCGGCATCAATCGCTTCATTGAGGCGACGATCGCCGAGGCACGTGCGACCGGGATGACGCGAACCGTCACAGGTCGTCAACGACCCGTGATTGGTCTAGGGGACTCGAATCAAAGGGCCGTGGTCGCTGCAGAAAATATCGCCGTTAACACGCGGATCCAAGGGAGTGCTGCCGATCTTATCAAGATCGCCATGATTGCCATCGACGAACGTTTGACTGCCGCGCAACTTCAGACCAAGATGCTATTACAGGTCCACGATGAACTTGTGTTTGAAAGTCCGGCTACCGAGGTAGAGCAAGTGGTGCCGCTGATCAGGGACTGCATGGAGAGCGCCATGAGCCTGAGCGTTCCGCTGAGTGTTTCTGTTGGAGTCGGACATAACTGGTTAGAGGCGCATTAGCATGACTGATCCCCAATTGCCGCCAGCCAATCAACTCACCACCGCCGACGAGGAGCTTATTGACGGCGGCAAGGTCATGTCGATCTGGGAGCATCTCTCCGAGCTTAAGTCGCGCGTGACTAAGGCGGTGCTGATCATTTTTGTCACCTGCGGCTTGGCGCTCGCTTTTGTGGATCCCATCATCATCTTTCTGAAGCAGCCCCTACTCGCGGTTTTACCCAGCGGTTCTAAGGGACTACATTTTACAGGGCCCATGGATGTCTTCATGGTCGACATGAAGGTAGCTTTCCTCGTCGGGATCATCACGGCGTGTCCCTTTTGGCTGTTTCAATTTTGGAAGTTTTTCGAACCAGCGCTCTACCCGAGGGAGCGACGTTTTGTCCTTCCGTTCATGATCGCCTCCGTAGCGGTGTTCTGTGTGGGTATCACATTCTGCTATTATTTGATCCTGCCATTGTCGCTCAAATACCTCATTGGCCTCGGGCTGGAGGTTGGTCAGCCACTGATCACCATCAAAGATTACGTTTCACTACTCACGGTACTTATGCTCGGCTTTGGCGCGGTATTTGAAATTCCCGTGCTTATCGTGCTTCTCGCCATGCTCGATGTCATCACAGTGGAGGGTTTAACGGCTTATCGGCGCTTTATCATTCTAGCTATCTTGCTGATCTCGGCGATTATCGTACCTCCAGATCCAGTTTCCTTAGTGGCTTTGGCCACACCAGTTTACGCTATGTACGAATTGTCGATCGTCATTATTCGTAGCTTGAAAAAGCGGCAGGCTGGTGCCCCTAAATGACCTGGTCGTGTTTGAGATTTGCTGTCGTACTGCTCTGCTGCGCCGTGAGCTCTCATGCGAATAGTGCAACTAGTCAAGTCGCAGCAGCAGAGCCCTCTGGGGTGAAAAGCACAGTCTGGAGTTTTGGTGTTACCGGACTTCAGGAGAATCTCAAGGGATCAAATAACCACCAGCTCATTGGACCGAGTACGGCCATTCAGATTGGATATGGCCATCTGGCTGAGGACTGGCTGGCTATCGTCAGCGCGGATATTTTGCAGGGACCCTATCAGCCGACTTATGACAGTCAGCTACAGGTCGACTATGCCGGCTTCGGTCTCAGTGCATGGACGGGACTCAGTGCGCAAAAGGCTAATTTGCGCAGCCCCGAGGGAGGTTATGGCTTTGCGCTCGGCTTAAGCCTAGGCACCCTCAAAGGCGTCATGATTGGACGCAACCGGCTGGATACCGCGGACGGCGACACCACCAATAAAGATCGGGTCGATTCGTACACCATGACCTTAAGTAAATTGTCACTGGTTCCCGGAGTATTCTTCACCTGGTTGACAGGCTCGCGCCCACACGGCAATACGCCGGATCTGCTGAAAACACGGATTGAAGGCTATGTGCTGATGGTCGGCGCAGCGACACCCATGTTTGCCACCTATACGGCAGCCTATACACAAGGGACTGTCGAGGAAAGGCGTGATTCCGGCAGTCTCTCAGGATACAGCATCATGGTGAACTTCACGGCCCTTCTCGGCGTTTGATTCCACCTAGGCATGTTCGACCTTCTTCACCTCGGCTGTCTCTTTATCGTGTTCGTCCGGCGTGGCTTCCGTTGCTCCCTCCTTTGCCGGTGCGGCCACCTCAGGTGCCTCGTCAGTCGTGGGATGACTGACATCGGACTCTGCCTCGGGAGCCTTCTTCTTGATCACCCTAGGCGGCTGCAGGTGCACCATTCTTAGTCTGGGTCTCACGCGCTTCGGTGGACTGGCAGGTATCGCGCCTACCTCCTCGGTCAGCATGGATTCGAGTTCGAAATCTGCCATTAATTTACCGCGGCACGCATGGCCGCAGGCCACGGCCTCGTCCTCTGCCTAGTAATCTCTGGCACAGAAGCGACATCGGTATTGGATGGATTTACCTTTGGTCCTTTTGATCGATGGACTCATTGCTAGGAATTCGGTCCAACACCTTACAACGCAGGCATGAGCAACAGTCACGTCAACGTATTCGTTGCGACAGAGGCCGCAGACATGCTGATCTCCGCGGCGAAGCACGCGCCGTACCGATCCAGCCCTGTCAAAGTTAGTTAGTGCTTGAGCCATTCCCCACCTCCCACGCGTATGAGAGGGCTTTCGGCAACAGTCTAAAAGTACTTGAGGAAAATTTATAAGTTGCGAAATTGACAAGGGATTTGGAGCGGGAAACGGGTCTCGAACCCGCGACCTTCAGCTTGGGAAGCTGACGCTCTACCAACTGAGCTACTCCCGCTTTATTCTCATCAAGTAACAAAGCCGCGGGGCTCTGTCCATGTGGAATTGTCAGTGGCCGAGATAAGCCGCTTTAATTCTGGGGTCTGCAGCAAGTTCCGCGGCTGGTCCTTCGAGCACGATATGACCAGTTTCTAGGACATAGGCATAATCGGCGATCTTCAGGGCCATGTTGGCATTTTGCTCGACGAGTAAAATGGTCATGTTCTCGCTAGCCGCAATCTGCTTGATGGTACGAAATATCTCCTGAACCAGGATCGGCGCAATCCCCAAACTGGGCTCATCCAACATCAACAACTTAGGGCGCGCCATGAGTGCACGGCCGATGGCTAGCATCTGCTGCTCACCTCCCGACAGAGTGCCTGCTGCCTGAGCCAGGCGCTCCTTCAATCGTGGGAACAAATGATACACCTGATCGGTAGAGGCCTTAATGACGGCTTGATCACGAATCGTGTAGGCGCCGAGTTCTAGGTTCTCTTTGACCGTTAAACGAGGAAATACGTGACGCCCCTCAGGACAGTGACAGAGTCCTAACCGGACCAGCTTATGAGCGGGCGTCGCGGTGATGTCCTGTCCATGAAAACTCACCCGCCCGGAAGCTGCACGACGCATGCCGGACAGAGCCCGCAAGGTGGTTGATTTACCGGCACCGTTGGCACCGATTAAAGTGACGATCTTGCCCGCCTCGACGCGTAGCGACAGATTCTTCAACGCGTGGATTGCACCGTAATAAACATTGATGTCGCGAGCCTCCAACATGTGCCTTCTCAAGCCTCCCCAAGGTAGGCCTTGATGACCTGTTGATTATTCTGAATCGCACTTGGCTCACCCTGAGCAATCTCTCGTCCGTAATCAAGGACGTAAATGTGCTCACAAATTTTCATGACGAGACTCATGTCATGCTCGATGAGGAGGATACTGACGCCAAATTCAGCTCCTAGTCGCCGCATGAGCAGAGTCAAGTTTTCCGTCTCATGCGGATTCATACCTGCGGCCGGTTCATCTAGCAGCAGTAGCTTAGGACCAGTTGCCAAGGCGCGTACAATCTCCAGCTTGCGCTGCTCACCATAGGGCAAGTCGCCAGCAAGATCTTGACTGCGATCAGCCAAACCAAAGACGCTGAGCAGATCGAGGGCACGGCGTTTTAAGGAGGCCTCGGCTCTCTTGAATGAAGGTAGCCGCAATAGGGAACTAACTAGCCCGTAGTCAACTTGATGATGCAACGCAACGCGCACATTATCGAGCACGCTCATCTTCCGGAACAAACGAATATTTTGGAAGGTGCGCGCAATCCCGCGACGATTGATATCGATCATGTTTAGGCCATCGATCCGCTCACCGCCCAAACTGATACTACCGGTAGTCGGTTTATAAACGCCGGTGATCATATTGAAGCAGGTAGTCTTGCCGGCACCGTTTGGACCAATGAGACCGACCACTTCCCCCTGGCCCACACGCAGCCCAACACCATCAACGGCACGGAGGCCCCCGAACTGCATACCTAGCGATTCTGTTTGCAGTAACGCTGGTGCTCTTTCTTTCATGATTTAGACTCCGCACCACCAGGGCGCCAATAACGTCGGAGCAGTGGCAGATCCCAAATTTCATAGCGCCCCATCAAACCCTGCGGCCTTAGTAGCACCATGACGAGCAACATTCCGGAAAAAACAAGCATCTGGTAAGCATCCAGACTGAAGAGCCGCAAAACCTCAGGCAGTAGCGTGAGTAACACCGCCGCAACTGCCACCCCTGTGATGGACCCTAGCCCCCCAAGTACAACCATGGTCAGGAGCTTGATACTCTTATCAAACTCAAATCCAGCTGGACTCAAGTATGTTTGCGAGCTGGCATAGAGAGCTCCTGCCAGCCCAGCCATCGCCGCCCCAATGACAAAGACTATCGTCTTTAAGCGCACCCGGTTGAGTCCCACGGATTGCGCCGCAATTTCATCCTCGCGTAGCGCCTGGATGGTACGTCCAAGACTCGAAAACTGCAGCCGGTAATAGACAATCAAGGTCAGCAGCACCATGAACCATATGACACCCTTGCTAGCTAGTATGGGGGTGCTAACACCGGTCGCCGCCCCCATATACTCAAAGTTGTAAAGCAACGTCACAATGATGATCGAAAACCCGAGAGTCACGATCGCTAAATAGTCGCCTGTGAGTCTCAAGCACGGCACTGCCAGAATAAAACCCGCTACCCCCGCCGCTACCATAGCAACGACTATGCTGATGACGAGCAACAAAGGCCCACCCAGAGCCACCGGACCATGCACAGTGACGGCAGCAGCACTGTAAGCACCCACTGCCCAAAAACCGGCATGGCCAATGGAAAACATACCAGCCATTCCATTAATCATGTTTAAGCTGAGCGCGAGAATCACATAAACACCAATCAGCTCCAACGAGGAGTAGATGGTGGGCCCGAGCTCGCGAAAGATTGTTAGAACTGTATCCATGAGCCGTTCCTCAAACTTTCACTACGGTCTTACGACCAAGGAGACCAGTTGGCTTGATGGAGAGCACCAAAATCAAAATCAAAAACGTGATGGCACTTTGGTAGGTACTCGACAGATAACCAGCGACTAAGTTTTCAATGACGCCAATGAGGACACCACCAATCATAGCGCCCGGCAGCGACCCAATGCCCCCAAGCACCGCTGCTACAAAGGCTGCCAGCCCTGGCTGCACTCCCATCAAAGGATCGACGGAATATTGCATGCCGTAGAGGACACCGACAGCGCCCGCCAAGCTAGCGCCGATGTAAAAAGTAATGGAAATAATGCGATCCGTATTGATACCCATAAGCCGTGCTGCCTCAATGTCCTGCGCAGTCGCTCGCATCGCCATACCAATTTTAGTTTTGTTGACGAAATACCAGAGCTGCACCATGAGCACCACGCTGAGCACGACGATAATAAGCTGAGAATACTCAATCCATATACCCAACCCATCAAAATTAATACTGCCCTCTGGGAACGCTGCAGGGAAGGCAATGGCAGAGGCACCAAAGATAAGGCGTGCCACATTTTGCAGCAAAACTGACACCGCAATGGCCGCGGTAAGCACAAAAATTTTGGGTTGCTCACGCAGTGGTTTATAGGCGACACGCTCGGTCACGACGGCAATGAGCCCCGATGAGACCATCGCAAGCGCCAACCCAACGATCAGCGGGGTACCCTGCACCCGATTGATCAATAATGCGCCAAGGAATGATCCCATCATCAAGAATTCGCCGTGCGCAAAATTAATTAAAGCAATAATGCCGTAGACCATCGTATAGCCTAAAGCGATCAGTGCGTACATGCTCCCAACGGAAATGCCGTTAATCAAGAACTGCAAAAACTCACCGAAGCGCGAGCCTCTATCAGTATTGACCTCAGTCCCAGCCGTCACCTGGGCCGCCACGCCCTGATCGCCGGCAATGCCAATTTTGGTCTCAAAGCTCGCCGTAGCCCCAGTAGTTTTCAAAATAACAATGTCTTTAACAGCATCATGCTGGGC
>VGTI01000095.1 GCA_016874735.1 Deltaproteobacteria bacterium | reverse complement strand
CTCCAAGAACGCACAAGGAAGTTACCTGCCTCATCGACGGACAGCGTGCGGCGCTTGAGGTTTTCTTTATTGAGCTATGATTTCCTGGTATTAGTGGTGGGGATTTTCTCCTATGATTTGGCTATTACATTGTAGTTACGGCGAAAATCCAGAAAGTCTCACAGATGATTCAATGTCGCGGGCTCGGTAAGGACTTCAAGCATTATCAAAAGGCGGCTGGTTTTGCCGGATCTCTGAAACAACTGGTGCGCCGCGATTATCAGCTGCGGGCGGCGGTGACTCATTTTGATCTTGAGATCAATCCTGGGGAAATGGTTGGCCTGCTCGGTCCCAACGGCGCTGGCAAGACGACACTCATGAAGATGTTTAGCGGCATCATTGTACCGAGCCATGGTGAGCTCCGGGTACATGGTCATGTGCCGTTCGTGCGTGAACAGGTGTTTCGGCGCAAGATAGCGCTCGTCATGGGGCAAAAGTCGCAGCTATGGTGGGACATACCGGCCATGGATTCGTTTCTGCTCCTCCAGAAATACTATGAGATCGACGACACCGCGTTCAAAAAGCGACTGTCTGAGCTCAGTGCGCTCCTTGGTGTTGAGCGCCAAATGCAGGTGCACGTGCGGAAGCTGTCGCTGGGTGAGCGGATGAAGATGGAGCTCATGGCCTGCTTGCTGCATCGTCCAGATATACTCTTTCTCGATGAGCCCACCATAGGCCTTGATGTTGTGGCGCAACGTAGTATTCGCGACTTTATCGCTCAGTATCAAGCGCAGCATAAGACCACGGTGATTCTGACATCACACTATATGGCCGACGTCGAGGCGCTTTGTCAGCGTATCGTCTTAGTGCTCGGTGGGGAGAAGCGCTTTGATGGTCCCATCGGTGAGTTCTCATCAATCTTGGGGCTCGAGAAGTTTGTCACCATAGCCTTTAGCGCATCTATCCCAACGGAAGCTGCCAACTACTTCAAGGATTTTGACCCGCACTGGAACGATGCGCGCACCAGGGTGGACCTGCGGATCGCTGAGGGCGATGTCCGGCGGCGCGCGATCGAGATTCTCGAATGCTTTCCCGTCATCGAATTCAGTATGGAAAAGCTGCCCATTGAACGCGTGATGAACGAGCTCCTGATCAATCCGCATTTACTGAAGGGAGCAGCTCAATGAGCGTGGCCACTGCCCGTAAGTGGGGCGCTACCATCAGGATCAGCTGGAACAAGCTCCTTAGCTACAAGCTCAATTTATTACTCCTCGTGATTGGTCCTAGTGTCGTCTTCTTTTTTGTTAAATACAGCCTATGGACGGCGATATTCCAGCTTGAGGGTATCGAGCAGTTGCAGGGCTACGATCTTGGCGGAATGTTACAGTATCAGGGCTGGACCTTGATCGTTGCGCTGCTGGGTCAGGGCTACAACAGCATGAATCTGGCCGAGGACATCAGGCTCGGGCGCATATCGGCATTTCTGGTTTATCCTTTCGGCTTTTGGTCGTTTCAGACAGCGAGCTTTATCGCCTTTGAGTGCTTGCAGCTGTTTACAGCTGCGATCACGCTGAGTGGTCTACTTTTGCTCGGGATCGTGACGCATCTCACGCTGACGTCACTCTTGGCTGGTCTATGTTTCTCAGTGCTTGTCAGTTTCTTTTGGTATCAGACCAGTTATCTCATAGGCCTCATGGCATTCTGGCTCGAGGAAACCTGGGTGCTGCGTGTGATGTTTCTGACGATTACCCAGTTTTTTTCCGGTGCCGTCATGCCACTCGAGGTGTATCCCGAGTACCTACAGCGGCTCCTGATGTGGACACCGTTCCCCTATTTGACCTATGCACCAGTTAAAATATTTATGGGTGAATACCAGGGCGATATCATGATGGGCGCCGGCATACTCAGTTTTTGGCTTGGCATTACCGCCCTAGCGAGTTTGGCGGTATGGCGCCGAGGACTTCGACTCTACACGGCTGCGGGGATGTGAGCTATGCGCCAATTAGTTAGTCGATACTGGGGCGTCTATACAAGATTTCTGAGTACCTGTTTTGCTGCAGCCAGCACCTACCGCCTACACTTTGTGCTTCTGATCATCATGGATCAGCTGTTTTACTTCAGCATGCTAGGATCGGTCGACTTTCTCTACAATCATGTGAGCAAAATTGGCGCCTGGCATCGGTCTGAATTTATGTTTTTCATTGCCTTTATACTTGCCGTTGATCACTTGCACATGAGTTTTGTGAGCGAAAGTTTCTGGGAGTTTGCCTTTGATATCCGGACGGGGCGCCTCGATTTTGTGCTATTGCGTCCACTGAATACTTTATTTTCTGTATTTGCACGGCAGATTCGGCCAGCGACGCTGATCAATTTTGTGACGCCGTGGGGCTTTCTGATTTATTACGGCCGCCAGATGCAACTAGATCTGGGGAGCTGGATCCTATTATTTCCGATGGTGTTATTTTCCCTAGTGCTCCTGACATCGATCGAGATCTTGGTATCAATGCTGATGTTTTGGACGGTTGAAGCCATGGGCATCAACTTCCTCAGGATTCAGATCCAAAGCGTATCGCGGTGGCCGGAGTTTATTTACCGCGGGTTTGCCAATCGCCTCTTCACGGTGGTGTTTCCCATACTACTCGTGGGCAGTGCACCGGTTTATGTCCTGCTCGATCACGGGCGCTGGCCGTGGGCTCTGGCAGCATTTGTAGCGCTTGTCGTTATTTGGGCACTGATCGGGGTTTTTTGGCAAAAGGGCCTAAAAGCTTACGAGTCGGCATCGAGTTGAGATTAGCTTATTTTTGACTACGGGCATCTGCACACGCCCTAACCACCATCTGTGCAATATGGCGTGCATCGTACCTGGTCACCATGAGCTCACGTGCTCCGTCACTTAGAGTCTGGAGTTTGCGAGGATCGGCTACTAGCGTCGCGATGGCAGATGCTAGCTCACAGGCGTTGGGGGCTATGAGTTTGATGTTGCTGTCGTCGCGGAACACTTCGCGAATAGCTGGAGTATCGATCGTGATGATGGGGCGGCCGCAAGCAGCGTAGTGAAAAATCTTATTGGGTATCACAAGGGGCGCCTTAGCCGTGGTGCCAAAAATGCCGAGCGCGATATCGTAGCTAGCGATGCGTTGCGGCAAATCTTGGTACGGTAGCCAGCCCGTTAACTGCACGTTGGTGACACCAAGGTCAGCCACCAACCGGCGGATGTCGTCACCGACAAAGCCGTCGCCGATGATCTCGAAGTCGCAGTCGCGCCGAATTGCCGCAGCCTTAATGATGGTGTCGATTCCCTGGAGGGGATTGAAGCTGCCGTAGAAACCAACGAGAGGTCGACTCCGCGGCGCCAAGTGCTGCGGAGGAGGAGCGAAGACGCGGCAATCAACCCCCACCGGTACCACCCGCAGCTTATGCTCCGGCACACGCAAATGATCGCGGTAGTAATCAGCGTGGGCACGGGTGTCCGCTAAGACAATGTCAGCGCTATGAAAGATGCGCACATCTGATAGGTAGGTGGTCAGGGCGTGTGGCGAGTACCACTTGATGTTTTTATAGTCGTGTACCTTAGTAAGGTAGCGAGAAATCAAAGGATCAAACACCACCGGTACACCCGGGAATGCGCGTCGTACCTTGCGCACCGACTTGTGCGTAAAAGACGGCAGTAATAGGACATCGCAGCTGAGCGCACCTCTGAGAGCCCTTAGCTCACCAGCACGTACCTTTTTCAAAGGCCGCTCTGCAAACTCAACACCCAGCTCACGCATCCCGGTCAAGATGACGGAAGTGCGGTTGTAGGTCGGATCGTAGGCGCCGGTGAGGCAAATCTTCATAGCTGGTCTACTTAATTGTTGGTGGCTAGCTGCAACTCAGTAGATTTACAGCAGCTACCAGCCGTTTTGAACGGGAGATCGGGCGGTTTTCTCTAAGGCCTTAAGATAACTGGGGAAAACCGCCTTAACCAACAATTAAGTGAACCAATTAAAGAGCGGCATGATCCTTTTTCAGGTCCGCTTCTGAGTACGTAGCCTCAGGAAAAGCTGGCATGCCAGCGCGGCCTTCACGCACTGCGGCGGAGTAGGCCTCGAGGCTTAAGCCGGTCAGTTTGGGGCCGATATCGCCTTCGCCTTGGTCGCCGTGGCAGCTTGCGCATTTGGTGCTAAACACAGTGCTTAGAGCACCAACAGCGGCAACTTTAGTTGTGGACGGCTGGAAGCTGCATGCGTTGACACCAGCTGCGCTCAGGGCGGCGAGTAATAATGCTTTCATATTCATGTGATACCTCCTCGTTTGCCGGGTGACAGGGGAACAGTGCGGCAAAACTCGGGGGACCCATATGCAAAAAAATAGGAAGCGTCAACTACTAGAACCAAACCTTTACATATTGTTTGAGTCGAAACTTAGTCATCTCCATTTGTCAGCGCCGCATTTACAGTGTAACGAGAGTAGCGTTGCGCAGGGCCTCCGTCACCGGTACGCCTTCAACCAGGAATTTTTTCAAATCGTTGCTAGCCCCCCGCCGGTGACTACAGGAGACTTTATGAAGCAGAGTCGGATCGCCCTCTCCCTAGCGCTAGCATTTGCTGCGGCCGGTCAGGTCATGGCAGCACCTCAGGAGCTTAGCCAGCCTTTTGAGCTCCACGTCGACATGATTAAGGCGGAGCCGCCACGGCGTCATCTTGACGCTAAACACGATGCCGTTACCAATAGTGTTGTAGCTAATGCGGGCACAGACGACTTCGTCGTCTACGGAGCCGTGAAAGCTCTAGCCGACACATTGGATCGATTGCAAGTCGACGTCTACATTGAGAATCGTCATGACTACCCGCTCGATGATGTCGCGCTTGAAATCTCCGAGGCTGGCTCCAGCGGCACTTTTGTCAATCTAACGACCGACGCCTACAGCCAGGCCAAGCTTACAGCGCCGACTTCATTGTATGTCGGGCGCATGGCTCCCTTTGGCATGAAGCGCGTCACGCTTGGGCTCGGAAAGTCGTTACGCCCCGAAATCGTCGGCCGCATCGTTGCGCGCGAGGGTAGTGGCTCAGGCCAGACTTCCACCAACATCCTCGTCGCACCCACCGGCGATGAACTTTGGGCCGTCAGCACGGACACCGACGAGGTTGTGGTCTACGGACTGCCGGGACGTGACGTCATGGCGCGTATTCCTGTAGGCAGGGCACCAGCGAGCTTGGCGCTGCAGGCAGCCAAGAACTGGATCGTAGTTGCTAGTGCCAAGGGTAACACCGTGACGGTGATCGACCGTGAGACTAAGCGGGTACTCTCGGTGCTAGGGGCCAAAGAAGAATTCGGCCGTGAGCTGCAGCAAGTGATCGTGTCGCAGCGTGAGCCCAAAATCTATGTCTCCAGCTATGTCGAAGGGCTCTTAACTGAGCTGCGCCTCGGCGATGATGCGCGCCTAGTCAGTAGCCGTAGCCTCAGTATCGGTGCTCGTCCCACGGGCATGAGCATGACTTACGACGAGTCGAATCTCTACGTCGCTCATTTTCTCCCGCGTGGTGACATCAAACACAACGAATCATGGATCAGCGTCATCAGCCTCGCCGACTTTAGGGCGGAAAAAGACGCGATCATCGAAGATCACTTCAATCCGGATAATCCGCGGATGCAGTGTCTCGCCGACTTTTACAGCAGTTACCTGCCGACCAAGCTCGTTTATGGTCAGCTCCAAGCCAAAGATTTTAGTCTAGAAGGCACGGCGAGCCAGCTTTCCGGCGTGTTTCTAGACCCCGCTGGCCAAACTGCCTGGGTGCCAGGCACGCGGATCACCGGAGCTCTGGTGGTGCTCGAGCGTGGTGCCAACGCTGATAAATCACTCACGCGGTTTGGCGGACTGCAGCCAGCGCAGCTCAGTGCGCCGCTGATATTCCCGATGGATGCTAGCCGCAAATCGGAACTGCACGAGCTGTTCACCCGCGATGTTGAGATGGCGATCCCTAGTCTCAAGCGCGTGGTTTACTGCATGCGTCATCCACTTGAAATCGAATTTATTGATCGCACTCTCATCAGTGGCGGCAAGGAGCAAATCAATCAGTTCCTAGCCTACGGGGTCCCTCATGCAGGGTTGACCGGTCTGGGGCTAGTAAACACGATAGCTTTCACCAAGGGCGGTCGCTTCGCCTTGATGCTGAGTCACGTGTCGGACGAGATTGCGATCTACGATGCAACAACCATTCATCCGGCAAGTCAGCTCCACTTCCAACTCTCGGGCTCCAACCCGAAGGGTATGACGGTGTCGCCAGATGGCAAAAAGGTTTACGTCCTCTACGAGAACTCAGACTTTATCTCCGAGGTCGATGCTTCGTCCTATGCTCCAGACGACAGTGCTCAGCTTGCTAGACCGTATGAAATCCCTTATCGCTATGCGCCAACGACCAAAAGCCTGATTCAGCTTGGTGGTGTCCTTGGCTTACCGCTGATTCGTAATATTGAGAAGGTCGCTAAGACTCCAGAGCTCCGTGAGATTGCGCAGCTCAAACTGCGTGCGACAGATCCCCTTGGCGCGGAACTCCGTCGTGGCAAAGTCCTATTTGAGTCGGCTAATCCCGACAAATATCCCGTCTCAGTCAACCGCCTCGGCGCCTGCGCTTCTTGCCATCCTAACGGCGGCAACGATGGCTCGAGCTGGGTGACGATGGAAGGACCGCGTCGCACTATGTCCCTGCGTGGTGGCGTGGCCGATCGTGGCTGGCTCCACTCCAGTGCGACGCACACGAATGCCCTTGAGTTTGTCGAGACGATCGTGCCGGAGCGACTTGGTGGAAAACTAGGTGACGAAGACACCAAGGCGATGGCTGCCTACCTCGAGCGTGGCGTAGCCAAACTGCAAGCGCCGCGCGTCGATGCGGCCCTAGCTGCACGCGGTAAAGAACTGTTCACCACCAACTGTGCCAGCTGCCATCGTGGCACTGCGTCGACCAGTGGCGTCAAGGCTGACGGCACGCCGCGTCTTTACGACATCGGTACGAGTAATCCGGACCACGGTGTGGCGGCAGGGCGGTTCGCCAATAAGCTGATTGGTCTTGCCGACCCTAAATCGCAAGAAATCGCCGAGTCGCTGATCGGTGACCGGCCTCTTGGCGGCGACGATCCCGTGCAGAAGATCCTTGATTACCGTCCACGTCCGGTACGCAGTGCGGGCCAGTTTAAGGCGCCGTCTTTGGTGAATGCCTTCGATAACGCCGTATTCTTCCACGATGCATCAGTCGGCACGCTCGGCGAAGCCATCCGACACGTGAGTAAGAAGCTGGATCTGAGCTTTAGTGACGAAGATTTTGCGGCGCTCGAGGCTTACGTCAAGACGCTGTAAATCGTAATCAACGTGTGTGTGGAGTGCAGAGCTATCACCGTTTATGGAGCGGATGATGCTCTGCACTCTGGCATTTAGGTCACGGACCTGGCAGGCGGTGCGTAGCTAGCGCCCTGATTTTTATGCCAAAATGATCATTAAAATGATCAAAAAAGCGATTTTTGTTCAATTTTGTAGACAAAAGCTGACTAAAAATTGCGGCATTAAACCGCATTCAAACTATCCGAGATCGATCTTTTCTCCTCGGTATTTGACAGCGTGAGATCAGTGAGTTTGATGTTTGAGCGGCTTTTGTCGCTTAGGTAAGGGAAGTAGTCCCAAGCTCTCTAGTCGTCAATTGACCGAAATGCAACTCCATCGAGGCCGGCATAGGAGTTACCGCAAAAGGAACGAACCGAAACACAGCCAGAAGGCATAACGTCTATGCGACAGACACCATTGCCAGAGTACGTTGCAAACATGCGAACTTTTATCGGGCGGTATCCAACGGGCAGAGTAAATGCACAATTGTCGGTGACACCGGCCCGGACTATTCCCCGTAGCCACACGGTACCTTGTTTATCTCGATAGTAACCGGTCGGACCGTAAGCAGTATCACCGGTGCTCCCATAATCGAGCCAGGAATTTTGGAACGTCGGGGTAATCCATGCCTCTTGCTTGATTGAGCCCCCACTGATAGTGACGTCGCCACTAACTTCCAATGAGCTGGTCGGGGACGTAGTCCCAATACCGACGTTGCCGCCCATAAATAATGCAGTGGGTCCGGCACCGCTTTGATCTGTGCGGACTGCTGGGACCGTGGCACTATTGGCTGTCACCCGCAAAGTGCCAACAGTAGAGTCTGCCACCGAACCGACACCCAAGCTGGTGATGTTCCCAGCGCCATTTACTACCAATGTTTGAGTAGGGTTCGTAGTCCCAATCCCGAC
>VGTI01000094.1 GCA_016874735.1 Deltaproteobacteria bacterium | reverse complement strand
GTGGTCTCGGTGCTTGGTTCGACAAAGTCATCAAAGCGATCGATCCGTCAGCTCCGAAGGCTGATGCGGCTGCGCGCAAGGCGTTTTATGACGGCGCAGACGGCAGTGTTAAGGCGATTCGGTTAGCTGTAGTCGACGACGAAGCTGGCGATGCCGAAGTTGGTCTTATGTTTGCTGCCGATGACGAGATTGACCGTATCGTACTGTGTTTTGCCGCTGCTGATGTTTGCGCAGCTAAGAGAGCGCTCGTTGCGGCCGACGAGGCAACGGCCGTGCTGCGGCGCAAGGTGATCAAACGCCGCAGTTTCTTCGGGACCCACTACGTCCGACCCGACCAAATACAATATCTAACCCAACCGTGGACCGCTCTCGGTTACGACGAAGACGGAACCCTTTTAGCATCGCGCCGATTCATGCTCGTGGGAAAGGCCAAAAATGCTAACTAAAAGATCCTCAAAAACCTCCCGAGCTGTCGTGTGGTCCGTAGTGTCTCTGTGCTTAAGCCTATCGATAGCCATAGTTTCATGTAGTAGCCCCGAGCCGGCCAAAATAAACCCCGTGACCGGTGGCGGTCGGGGTGCTATCACTAACAGACCGGCGCGCGAGGATTTGGCCGTCATGGTCAATGGCAAACAGTGGGACGGCCTAACTGACATCAACAGCCTGAAGTATCAGGTGGTTGGCGAGTGAGTTGAGCGCCCCGTCTGGCATCTCTGGCTAAGCAATGCAGCTAGGATCCTGGAACGTGCCGGTAACGGTACGGCCCTGCTTGAGGATCCGCGAGCTCATGATTCATCTGTCCAATCTGACGAAGAGGCAGGGTGTACGCACCCTATACGAAAACGGTAGCTTCCAGATCCGGGCTGGCGAAAAGATGGGACTGGTCGGGCCAAATGGCGCCGGCAAGACGACGATCTTCCGGTTGATTACAGGCGAGGACCAGGCCGACGGCGGCACCATCTCGACCGATCCTGGGGTTGTAGTCGGATACTTTTCTCAAGACGTGGGCGACATGCGCGGCAGGTCAGCCCTTGAGGAAGTAAAAGCGGGTGCAGGACGTGTGTACGAGCTTGCTACGATCATTGCTGAGGCTGAAAAGCGTCTTGCCGACAGCGAGACCGATCCTCTGAGTGACGACGATATGATGCAGCTGATGGAGCGTTACGGGGACGCACAGATCGAGTTTCAGCAGCGTGGCGGTTATGATCTTGAGGCTCGCGCCAAGGCGGTGCTCACGGGACTTGGGATTCACCCAGAGGATCATGAGCGGCCGGTCGAGGATTTCAGCGGCGGCTGGAAGATGCGCATCGCCCTGGCGCGGATCTTGACGTTGAATCCAGACGTCCTCCTGATGGACGAACCCACTAACCATCTTGATATCGAGTCTATCCTTTGGCTGGAACAATGGCTGATGGCTTACAAGGGTGCGCTGCTCATGACCAGCCATGATCGCGAGTTCATGAACAGGTTGGTGACGCGGATTGTCGAGATTGCCAACAAGGCGATCACCGTCTACAGCGGTAACTATGACTTCTACCTGCGCGAGCGAGATATTCGCCGCGATCAGCTGCTTGCTGCCCACAAAAGGCAGCAGGAGATGCTCGCTAAAGAAGAAGAGTTTATCGCTAAGTTTGCTGCTAGAGCCTCGCATGCTGCCCAGGTGCAATCGCGTGTTAAAAAACTCGACAAGATTGACCGTATTGAAATACCGCCAGAGACCAAAACGATTCACTTCCAATTTGCTGCACCGCCTCGCAGCGGCAACGATGTGGTGCGCCTGAGTGAGCTGGCTAAGGTATGGCGCCGGGACGATGGGCGTGAGCGCTGCGTCTTCTCAGGTGTCAGTGGCACAGTCAGGCGTCTCGACAAGATTGCACTTACGGGTGTCAACGGCGCTGGCAAATCGACGTTACTGAAGACTATCGTGGGCCATACAGACCCAACCAGTGGCCAGGTGAATGTCGGTGCCAGTGTTAATATCGGGTACTTTAGCCAACATGCGCTTGATGTGCTCGATCCCAAGCAAACTGTATTCGATTGCGTGTCGCAGCGCCTTCCCGAGGCTAGCGTCGGTGCGATTCGCAACTTGCTGGGTGCCTTTCTCTTCAGTGGTGAAGAGACCGAAAAGCGCATTGGTGTCTTGTCCGGTGGCGAGAAGAGTCGTGTAGCATTGGCTTTGATTCTGGCAAGCCCGGTTAACTTTCTCGTGCTCGATGAACCAACGAACCACTTGGACATCGAGTCACGCGAGGTACTGTTACGTGCAGTTCAGGAATTTGATGGCACCGTCATGCTGGTGAGTCACGATCGCCACTTCCTAAGACAAATCGTCAACAGGGTCTTCGAGATCCGGGATGGCGAGCTACGAACCTACGAGGGTAATTACGACTATTACCTAGAGAAGACGGCGCAGCCGAGCTAACCAATCTCAGGCTAGGTCCAAGTCCCCAACCGAATTGCTTTGAGCGGGGCGCACCTAAGTATGCGGCGTATATACCATGATTTTCGGGAATACCACTTCCTAAAATACCCTGATATAATGGCATCAATTACCGTTATTATTGAGTTAATTTGGAAGTCGAAAAATGTATATACCCAGAAGTATTGATAAAAACCTTGTCTCATGGGTAGAGCGACCAAATCGACTCCCTTTGATCCTGCGGGGCGCCCGCCAGGTGGGCAAAACGGCGGCGGTGATGGCGCTTGGCCGCAGTTCGGGTCTGTTCGACAACGTGGTCAAAATCGACTTTGAAGAGGAGCCGGGTCTAGCCAGGGTTTTCGCCGGGTCGCTGAAAGCGGAGCTAATTGTCCGCGACCTTGAAGCCGTCACAGGTCAGCCCATCAAAGCTGGCAAGACGCTGCTATTTTTCGACGAGGTTCAGGAGTGTCCGCGTGCGATTAGCGCTCTACGATACTTTCGAGAACAGATGCCTAAGCTGCATGTAGTGGCCGCAGGAAGTTTGCTCGAGTTTGTGCTTGGCGATGTGTCCATGCCAGTGGGCCGGGTCGAGTACATGTATGTACGCCCGATGTCATTCGGCGAGTTTTTGCATGCGACTGGTCGCGGTCTGCTGGACTCGCGGCGGCCAAATATCATCTCGTGGACCGGTGCGATCAGCTCTTCTGCTATAGAGGCTGAAACCCTAGATTCTGCATTGAAGGAATACGTGATTGTAGGTGGCATGCCGGAGGCAGTATCAACTTACGTGAATACCAAGTCTTTCATAGAAACAGCGAGAGTGCACGATAGATTGCTCAGGTCGTTTCGAGATGACATACCCAAATATGCGCAGGGAGATCTGCAGCGCGCGAATCTAACTCAGTCACTCCTAGCGCTGGCAGTATCTGTTGCTCAACAGATCACCTATACAAAACTAGTGGATGATGATGCTAAACGAACAAAACTGAGCGTGCAGTTACTTGAACAAGCCATGGTAGTCAGCATAGCTCGTGCAACGTCTGCTGCGGGTCTTCCGCTTGGAGCAGGTGTATCCAGCAAAACCTTAAAGCCGATTTATCTTGATGTTGGGCTAATGCAACGAGCGTGTGGTCGGACGGCAGGGCAAGTTCTTGAATCAAAAAATCTGCTAGCTGACTTCAAGGGGCAGATAGCCGAGCAGGTGATTGGCCAAGAACTCTTGGTGCAACGCGGCGGCAGCGAGAACGAGCAACTCTACTTCTGGCAAAGAGCAGAAAGAGGATCCACCGCAGAAGTCGACTTCTTGTTAAGTTGCGACGGTGAGATTGTTCCAATTGAAGTAAAAAGTGGACCATCTGGTCGATTGCGCAGTCTGCACCTGTTCCTCAACTCCCACTCGGATATCTCAGTTGGTTACTGTCTTCAGCAGCGCGTGATTTTGGAGCAGGTTGGAAAGATCAGGTTTGCTCCTCTATGGTCTCGATTGGAGTGAGGAGCCGCCTGGTGAAATTGTGGTGGAGTGGTGAGGAAGTACGCGTTTGTAACACGATTTCTCGATATGCAGCGACATGCTTCTAAAGGGCACCGAACTCTCGGAATACCCCGACCGGTCGGATCCCCAATTGGAATGCTGGTGATGGAGGGATTCTTGGTTACGGGGTGAACGGCGGAAAAGTGATCGGTGGTCGTGGCACAGGCCCTAGCGGTACTTTCGGTTCCGCCGGCGCTGCGTTTTTAGAACCCCTGCCAATCAACTTAAAAACGGGCGCTCCAAGCGCAAGTGGCGATATGACCAGCCAGTACTCGGTACTACCGACCGTACTGGATATTTTTGGAATCGCGACACCAGCGCTTCAAAAAACTGAGTGGGGCGGCGTCCCGGCTGTGATCAAGCCGGGACACAAGGCGAGCTAGTCGACGATACACCACTCACTGGGGTCCGCTCCAAGATCAGCATACTTTTTGCGGTAGAGCGTTTCGTTCTCAAAGAACGGCTTACCGTGGCCGCCTGCAAAATGGGTGCATGACTCAGGGTCATCGTCACTCGGAGCTGGGTTTTGCAGGTATGCCATGGCATTTAGCATGAGAGGCATGGCTTGAATCGACGTGTCTTTCCAGCCTAGCGCTCCGTTGTAACCTAATTTCTTTAGGTGGGCGTAGGTTAGACGCGGTGAGGTCAATTCAAAGTCCAAATATTCTTTCATGTCAAATTCACCAACAAAAATTGGTTTGTCTAAGCTGAAGGCACTCGCTGGATTTTGAAATGGGCTGTTCTCTTTGCCTTTGTTGGCATAGTGATGCACTTGATAATAATCGAGGTAGCCCATGGGGTCGCCGCCAGCCTTGATCAGGGCTTGGTCTGTGTAGATGTTTCCATTGGCCTGGTTCTTGTTTAGGTACTTAAACGAAACAGCACCGACAGTTACGAGATTTTTTGGTGCAATCCGATGGATTTTACCAGCAATGCGGTTGACGAAGACTTGGACGTCCTTGAGCTCGACGTGGTCACCTGCTGCAATGTTTCCCCAGTTCTCGGCTGTTGTCATACCCTCAGGCTCGTTACAGATATCCCAAGAGTGCAGCGCTGGGTGGTCGCGTAAGGCATAGACGATCGGTGCAAGAGCCCGTTCCGTGTAATCACGCAAATAGCTTTGTTTCGTGACCATGAGTCGATTAGCGGCAACTTTAGCAGGATCTTTTTGCTTGAGTTCAGCCCGAATCATGTCGAATGACCAAAGAGTCACCATGATCTGAACCTTTTGTTGCTGGGCTATGTCGAGAATCTTGGCGAGATCTTTGATGGTATGCGTGCCTGGCCCGATGACGCGATCACCCTGGTACTCGGGTGTGGTAGTGCCATCAGTGTGGATCCAGAGGCGGGCCACTGTGCCGCCTGATGCCGCTAGCTGACTGAGTTGGCGTTTAATCTCAGCTAAATTTGGGGCTCCAGTGCCTACGTCGCGGGCGAAGTTGACCCACGCTACGTTGATGCCCGAGGTAAAAGTTGAGGTCAGTTTCTTTTGATTCGTAGCGAGAATGTTGGGATCCGGCTTGTCGTTACCCAAATTGATATTGGGGTCCCATGGCATCTGATCCTTGAAGCAGACAGTGACGGGGAATCCGTTTATGTCCGCGTTGCTTTTACGGAGCAAATTTAGCTTTACCGTTTGTTGCGCGCAGTTACTGGTACTGAGCACTTTGTCATTACCGGCAAAGTAATCGAGGTTTACCAGGTATTCGCCAGTGGGTGCGCTGACCGAGACAGGTTTCGAGGGATCGGTGCTTTCTTTAGTGTAGGTTTTTTTGGAAGGGCCGTTGAAACTGAGAGCAAGGTTTACGCGATCGATACCCAACTCGTTACCATGGATGCCAGGTATGCTTAGAGTTGCTAGGTCGGAGTTGAGCCGCAGTTCTCGTTGCGAGATACTGCCTTGGATGCAAGAGGACGCCACCGCCCCGACGACCACAAGGGGCGGGAGGGGTAACCAAGTGCGGTTCATCAAATACTTTCCTTTCAGTTCAGCAGGGAGAAGTCCGGAGGAAGACAAGCAGCGGAAGCAGAGACAGGTCGGTACCAAAAAGCGCGCGGTTTGGCCGGGAAAGATGCGGTGTCGAGGAGCACCACACACATTAGTTATATTAAAAGTGTTTATGATTGTAAAGTTAATTTTAAAATGATAATAAAATAATCATAGAAACGCTTCTGTGCCTAAAAGCCTACCAAATTTGTCGCGCAAGTGAGGCCTAAATGTCTAAGATACATTGCCTTTTTGCTTGTTTGCTCGGTCTGATCCTGAGTCTATCTAGCTCCCGAGCCGCTGCTGCGCCCTGGCCTGTAGACGTCCGTATGGGTCTCAAAGTCTGCTGGGCGACCCCTGAATTCACCGAGGAGAAGCAGTGGGTTATGGATGCCATAGCCCGTGAATACGGGAGCCGTGAACTGCTGCGCGTTGTGAGCTGGGGGGATTGCGAGTCGATGCCGGAAGCAAACCTGCGGATCACCATTGCCGACCAGAGTGCCCACACCAAGGGAGTCGGTGTGGCTCTCAATCAGATCGATCACGGTATCGTTCTCAATTTTACGTTCAAAAACTGGAGTCGCAGCTGCAAAGCTAAACGCCGGGAATGTATAGAGGGTATTAGCGTTCATGAGTTTGGCCATGTGATGGGACTGGCCGATACGGTGGTGCCCGACACGGAAGGAGTGGCTACCTGTGATGGCATCCAAATTGCCGAGCATGCTGACACGAGCGCCGTGGTGCCGACATCGTTTGACTCCGTGATGAACTACTGCAATCCTGAGTGGCGCAGCGGGCGGCTCGCCATGAGCGACGTCGCACTACTCGCTCGACTTGTGTCCACCTCTTCTGTGCAGTGAGCCGCGTATGAGTATTCAGAGCCTATTTAGTCCATTTCAGCTGAAAAAACTGCACCTCGCCAACCGCTTTGTGATGGCTCCCATGACTAGATCACAGTCTCCCGAGGGAGTACCTTCGGCCGAAGTCGCAGACTATTATGCGCGTCGCGCGGCTGGTGGCGTCGGTCTTATCATAGCTGAGGGTACCGTGGTGGATAGGCCTGCATCGTCCAACGATGCGCGTGTGCCCCACTTTTACGGGGACGCGGCGCTAGCGGGCTGGCAACAGGTCGTTGCTGCTGTGCATCAAGCGGGTGGCGTCATAGCGCCGCAACTGTGGCATATGGGTGTCGTGGCTCCCCATAAGTCGGGTTGGCTACCAACTGCGCCTTTTGAGGGGCCGAGCGGTCTGAATAAGGACGGGATCTTAACAGGCCATGTCATGAGTGTAGATGATATCGAGGCAGTTATTGCCGCTTTTGCTGAGGCTGCTAGTCGGGCCAAACGTCTTGGCTTTGATTGTCTGGAGTTGCACGGAGCCCATGGCTATTTGATCGACCAATTCTTTTGGGCCACCACTAATCGGCGTCAAGACCGATTTGGCGGTGTTAGTTTGCGCGAGCGTACACGGTTTGCCGCTGATATTGTACGTGCGGTGAGACGCGCCGTAGGTGATGATTTAGTGATTATATTGCGGCTGTCACAATGGAAGCAGGGCGCTTACGATTTTAAACTAGCGGCGACTCCGGATGAAATGGCTGCCTGGCTACAGCCCCTGGCCGATGCTGGCGTCGACATATTCCACTGCTCGCAGCGACGCTTTTGGGAAGCGGAGTTCGCTGGCTCAGACCTCAATTTTGCCGGCTGGGCCAAGAAGCTAACAGGCAAGGCTACCATCACGGTTGGATCGGTCGGGCTGTCTGGTGATTTTATTCGCGGATTTCAGGGGGAAAGCTCCACCCCCCAAAGTGTCGATGCGCTGGTCGAGCGTTTTGACCGCGGTGAATTTGATTTGGTCGGGATAGGTCGCGCCTTGTTGAGTGATCCCCAATGGATCAGCAAATTAAAACGTGGCGATCACGGCGCGATGCGAGGCTTCAAGCCCGAAGATTTGGCTACGTTGTCGTGATAGGTCAATGGGCGTGATACGCGCTCTTTGCTTCAGTAGGGTCGCAGCACCGCGCGGACTGGACTCGCGTCAAAGCCAACTAATTTGAGCGGTAGGGCAATCAGTTCGTAGTCACCGTCGGCAACATGGCTCAGACATAGGCCCTCGAGGTTGCGTATGCCCCATTTGAGGAGACGGTTGTGAGCCTGAAGGTCTTTGGACGCGAATGGATCTACCGACGGTGTGTCGATTCCGACAAGTAACACCCCTGCCTGACCAAAGCTATCAATTGCGTCAGGACTAAAAGCAACAAAATCCGTATTGAAGTGATGCGGGTCCGGATAACTCAGCGTGCGCACTAGGACGCGTTTGGCCCCCTTGGTGAGCACCGGCGTCACGTCAAATGCTTCGATGAGCGCACCGCGAGGCTTATTGCACGTGATCACCGTACAAGGTCCCAGGTATGGCGCCAAATCGACCTCATCGATGGACGGAGCCGTTTGGCTGAA
>VGTI01000093.1 GCA_016874735.1 Deltaproteobacteria bacterium | reverse complement strand
GCAGCTCATTAGCCCTTTGAAGTAGCTGATTGTAGAGCCAATTGCAGATCTTCATTTGACCCTCGATGATGTGCTCATCTTCGGGACTAAGATCTAAAGCTAATTTAATCGCGCATTCCACAGGCGACACCTCACCTCAAGGAAAGGCGAGAGTAATGAGAGCATGATTCTCATGCAACAACATCTTGCTAGTTAATTGCAGATGTCCGTCACTGACGCGGCGCGTTTATTTTTATGCGCACGCTTGCCATACAAACTTGGTGCCGCAGTAAGAGCATAGGTAAAAAATGATCTCAGCTCCGAAACGCAGCAATCGGTCCTTGTGAGTGAGCATCAGTCGGTCCACGCGGCCACCGAGAATCAAGTGAATCAGTTTTTTGAGACCGCGCTTTTTGTAGTTTAGTCCGCTACCCAAGTCGTCAATGACCTCGTAATTTTCAGCTTCACGCGAGCAGTAGTCGTCAAGACGTTGCCTTTGGCGCGCCAAGTCCTCCTTTTGGTCGGACGATGACACCCGAGCGTAAGCGACCGTGATACGCGAGCTCACATCCGCGATAAGGCCCAAGCTGTCTTGCAGGACGCGTAGCGAGTAGCGACGATGTCCGCCTGGCTTCCGGTACGCCGCCGCCATAGTGCCCTCTTGCTCCCACCGGCGCAGCGTTGATACTGATGTGCCAAGTGCCCGACTCGCTTGACCTATTGACAAGTACATAGGCGATACCTCCCAGCGTCCTATCGGCATGGAGGGCGTAAGCTATTGAATGGGCACATTTAGGTAAGGATTTGGTTAGCTGTAGTCAGCCCCCGCGAAATGCCAGCTCCGACGATAGCAAAGGATCACTGTAGATTTCAGCGAGAGCGCGTGAAAGGATAAGGTCCTGCTCGACCTGGGCGTCAGAAATCCATGGAACTTTAGTGCGCCAGTGCGCGATGTGCATTGCCGGGATCATTAATCGGGTTCTACCTCATCGTTGACTAATACTCGCCACCTCTCGTCGCGGCGCATTACCGGGCCGCGCCAGCCAGGACGAAGCGCGGTGAATTTGGGATTTCTCTCTGAAATCCACTCGTACAAATGCCCTGATGGCGCTGGATCTGTAAATTGGTCGAGCAAATATCCGAGTCTCTGGGCGTGCGCGACCTCGCCATCAAATTCAGCGGCGAGCCTTAATTTTTCTGCGTCCAGATGGTCGCCTAGCTCAGCGAGGATGGTGGCGATGTTGTTAAAATAGCCAGCTCGACTGTAGTAGCGAATGAGGTCAAGCGCCGTGGCCTCTGGCGTCGAGACCCTGAAGTACCCCGTTGGGACCTTGACGTCTTGAACAGGCGTTGCGGCGAGGTCCTTCTTAGTAAAAAATCGAACGCGCGTAACGCCTACAGAAATCGGGCGCAATGGCTTCGTCGTGACGACTTGGAATTCTTGCGGTGCTTGATGTGCTGACCCGTGCAAAGCCGCCGCGGAGAGAAGTGCTGCGTAGTACGGCAGGCCATGGAACTTCATCAGCGCGTCTATGTACCACTCAGGTGGAACACTCTTCCGACTGCGGTACTCGGCAGGGATGATGACGTAGAAACCCGACGCAGGCCGGATTATTTTGTTCTTCTGCATCAGACGCAGGGATGCTTTTAGAAAGGCGTTAGAGGAGACATCCAGAGCCTTGCGAGACTCGTCAGAGGTGAAGACCAAGCGACCATGGGCTTGAAGGTCCTCGATATAGTGAAGCAGGGCATCCCGCCTTGCACGCGATACCTTTGGGGTTCTAGAATCTTTGGGGTATCCTGACATATACGAATTATGTCACATTGCGGCTTTAATTGCAAACTACGGGATATTTTCGTGATATCAGCGGCCTGGGTGGTGGTCTATCCGAGCCAATGGCGCTACCGGAGCCCAAGCAAATCCGCTCATAATCCACTCAGATTGAGCTTATCTGGAGACAATCCGCTCAAATTGAGCTAATATGAGTCTATGTTTGTAGTTCGATCGGACCCCGTCTATTCAGGATAACTATCTGAAAAGTATGATAAAAGATGCAATCCTGCGGGCGTTAGAGGAGCTGGCAAGTCAGGGTGTGCCTGAGGTCTCCGCAAGCCAACTGCTTACAATACCTGCCAGCTCAGCAACTATTCGGCGTCATCTCGATGAGCTGGTGACCGCTGGCAAAGTCGCGCGCAGTGGTAAAGCGCGAGCTACGCGCTATCGGCTGTTAGTAACTCCGGCCATCACTGGCCAATCAGGTATTCCGGTGGAGAGTTTTAGGCAATACACAGAGGTATTTGCTCTGTCACCGCAAAGTAAATCACTGCTGGTGACCATTTCTCAGCCGCTGGCAACAAGAGCGCCGGTCACTTATCGCCGCAGCTTCGTCGACGAATACGTACCTAACGCAAGCCACTTATTGCCGCTCGATATGGCCGAGGCGTTATACAGCGAAGGTCGCATGCGCGGACAGCAACCAGCTGGTACGTATGCGCGCAGAGTCCTTGAGCAACTCTTGATTGATTTGTCTTGGTCGTCGTCGCGGCTGGAAGGTAACCGTCGCTCACTCCTCGACACCGCTGAACTTTTCAAGCGGGGCACTGACGGCGGCGACGCCGATGCCGTCATGCTCCTCAATCATAAGCGGGCTATTGAGTTCCTAGTTGATGCGGTGCCGGAGTATGGACTCTCAGGGCCGTTGATCCGCAACCTCCATGCATTGCTCATGGAGGACCTGCTCGTCGAGCCCCAGGCCTTAGGTGAAATCCGCAACAAGATTGTCAACATTTCGGATACCACTTACATCCCGAGCCAGGTGCCTCTGCTACTAAAAGAAATGCTCGGTGCCATCATCACCCGCGCCCAACAGATTAAGAACCCAGTTGAAGCAGCCTTTTTTATTTGGGTAAACCTAGCGTATCTGCAACCCTTCGAAGGCGGCAACAAACGCACTAGCCGACTCGCTGCAAATATCCCGTTGATGCTTTACAATTGCGCTCCGCTGTCTTTTCTTGACGTCGATATTCACGATTATGCCCGTGCCATGATTGGCGTTTACGAATGCCTAGACACCTCTTTGGCCGCTGATCTTTTTGCATGGACATACAGACGATCGATACAGAAATACTCCGTAGTTATGGAATCAGTAGGCTCACCCGATCCATTTCGACTTGCCTACCGAGATCAACTCACCCTGGCCATCCAAGCAATTGTGCAAGGGCACCAAGGGTTCGAAGATACTATCCATGACGCAACGGTGCCTGAAGTGGACCGCGCCAAATTCCGCGCATTACTTAACGAGGAGCTAACGGCGCTAACACTTCATAATTGTGCGCGACATAGGCTCTCCCTCAAATTAGTTGATGACTGGATCGCTCGGGGGCGTCCAGTCGGCTAGCCAAGCGCAAAGCAATTAACGTTGGGAATAGCTGCGCCGATACCTCACTAAAATAGTGAAGTATGGCAAATCGTGAGGTTTCTGGAGATTACAGACTCCCGCCATCCGATTCCGGCCATCGCTACGTTCAGGCGATAAATTTCAGGGTATTACGCCAAATCATTCAGCTTATTGGCCTAGCCTTAGTCATCCGACTTCGAGGTGCAAAGTGTGTCAAGTATGGTCGATAACTATATGTAAATATTGGGAATTTATCAGGAGGGGGGGGGTAAAATTGTGTTCAAGTTTAATCCCCGGGGTGCCGAAAAGGAGGTGGAAGTAGGGCTTCGCCTTTGTGGAATTTCGGGAGCCAACGGTATGCGCGGACCCCTCAGGACAACCTCTGACTATACGTGCTCGCGTGGCATAGCGAAGCGAGCTTGGACGATTTTCATCCGATGCCTCATTGCTCTGCAGCTCCCGGTCGCCGCTGGCTGCAATTCGAAGAGGGACGTGAAGACCGTAGGCGGTTTGAAGAAAGCGGCCGAGGCTGGCAACAGGACTTACTTTAATTACGATGGAGCAGTAGGCAGTATCGGTTCTGCCGGCGTGACTACTGGTACTACTTACGAATACTGGGATACGATCGAGTACGGCCCCCCGGGCAACAAGGTCCGAGCTTGGTCCTCAGACGTTGTATGCGATAGTTCCGAATGGGAAGATGTCACCACCACCAACGGGGGGGGCACGGCTACGACCTGCGCAACGAGTCCTGAGAGTTGCCAGTACAAAGACAAGATCACCAATCTCGTGACAACCAAAGTGATCAGCACAGCATTCGCTTGGAATACGGCGCTGAGCACTTGTGCTGGCTCCACTTATGGTGGTTTTGCAGCCGGAACCTGGCGTTTACCTACACAAAAGGAGTTGATGTCTATGTACGAGCATGGCATCACTTCTATCTGTCTAAAGTCGGTTGATTTTATGATGCTTGCGAAAATGCAAACTGATTTCTGGTCGTCGTCCACGAACTCGAACTTCACGACTTATGCGTGGTACGTGTACCTGGCCTACGGCTACACTCTCCACTACTACCAGGCGAATACCAACTTCCTCGTCTGCGTTAGGTGAGCTCGTTGCCGCGCCCGGCAGTTATTTAATTTATTTTTTTATTTAAGCAATTTTGAGGCCAAGCCTGCGTGTATAAGTATCCCTCTCCTGATTTGGCTCTACATCATCCCGCCCATGCCGCCAGTTGCAAATGGCCCACGCTGGGACTGGGTGCCAAGGCGGTACTCGCATTGCCTTTTGTTTACAATCGATAGCGCAGTGGCGAGGCATCTAGCTCGTGGCCATTTGAGCGCTAAGGGTCGAGTGTTTCTCGGACGGAAGGTCGGTGGGATGATTGCCTCCTTGCATGAGATCGGAACAGAAATTGATTTGGTCAACCGGAAATAGCGATTGGCGGCTGTGAATATTTGAAGGAAGAGCGAACATCTTAGTGCGTCGTGTGGTGCTGCGGGGTGCGGTCAGAGCATTGAGAGCGACCAGAGTGGAATGGATTTACCGCTAGGTCGATCTGTATCGTCTCGAATCACCCAGTCCGCTTTCTTGCGTTTTTTGCTTTGCCCTCCGACCTCTAGGGTGACATCATTTGCGACAAAATCGCAAAGGGTCTCGTTGTCGCTGGCCGTAACATTAAAACCCGCCATCGCCAAGAATGTGCAAACCATTGCCTCTCGGCGCGATCCCTTATTTCCTCCTAAGACGGAGTAGATTGTTGGATCGGCTACAAATAGTTTTGCTCCCTTGCTCAATCTACGACGATCTTTTTGGAAGCGAATGATGCGAATAATCTCCAGGTGTTCTAGTACTCCCAAAAGTTGATGTAGCTTTTCTTTGCCTAAACTCCACTCACTGCACATTCCATCGATATTTATCGTTGGAATCGCAGCCAGAGCTAAATGCGAAACGACAGCACGCATCAGCCGGAGATGATTTTCTTGAATTTGAGGAACGAAATATGGCACATCGGCGTGAATTGATTTTTCGAGCACTGCCAATAGTCGATCTGCATAATTCCCCTCAATGAAAAATGGTCTGAAGCCCTCTTCTGTATAAGATGTGAACGCTGCCATCACGTTTGTCGCATCAAGAATCCGCGAAAATTCTGCCGGCTTAGCTGTAAAAGGATTTAAAGTCGGCAGCTCTATACCATCTTTAAGGTGGATGTACTCTCGTAGCGAAAGATAACTAAGTCGCATCTGTAAGAAGCGGCGCGATAGATCTCCTACGCTGCTGCGTAGAACGACACTGCTGCTGTCACTCGCCCAAATGATCTTCTTGGGGTAAGAGTCATAAATAGCTTTTAGATGCCGACTCCAGTCTCTGGCAAAATGCACTTCGTCTATAGCTACGCCATCATAACCGCGAAGGAATGCAGTTTCGGCGATGGTCCAAAGTGATACTTCATCGAGATAGGGGTGGTCGGCGCTTAGGTAAAGTATGTTTCCATGCCGTTCTGCCTCGCGCAGCAGTAGACTGGTTTTGCCGATTCCTCGAGGACCCAAAATCAAGGTGGCGCGGCATGCCTTCAAGTCCCAGCGATCATAAGCAAGCCGCATCCGGACGGGTTGTGCGGCAAGGAGGCGACTTTGAGTTGCCGCCAAATTGTCCATGATATCATTTGGATCCATGTTTCGACTTCCTGTGGACCGATTGCAGCCTATTGTCGTTCTATCATAGAACGATTTTGGATATAAGTCGACCTCTGGTAGACTTCAGTGGCGTCCCAACCAGGTAGACGTGGGTGCTATGGCGCTCATGTTACAATGCTAGTTTTCAAAGCTCGCCCCAAAAATTCGGGGCGAAAAACTGGGGCTGTGAGACTGTAGAATCAGCTAAGTCCCCGAAGTTACAGCCAGATGATTACATCATCCCGCCCATGCCGCCAGGTGGACCGCAGGTGAATGAGTTATGGTGCCAACAACTATCGGTTTGTATTCACCGATAGTTAGAACAAAACTTTCGCCGAAAAGTTTTCCGCGTTTGGTGGGGAGTGGTATCTGGAAGCATAAAAATTGGGGCTGAGTTGGGGCGCGAGCCTTAATCTGGCCGTGGTTTTGGGTGGTAGACCGAAGGGCCCAGGCGTTCATTGGTTGTCATGTGTCACCTAGGCGGCGCGAGGCCCTTGAGAACGGCCTTGTCACATTAGCTCTGTGTGGCGCTAAGCATAGCATGGGTTGTTGAGTACTCACTCAATATCCCACCTATTTACACCCATTTCGTCCTAGTCAAATGGGTGTAAATGGGTGTATCATTGGGTTATGATTCGAACCGAAACCCTACATATCACGCCGGAGATCTTGGGCCTAATCGCCCGAATTGACGAGTTTAAGGGCGCGTGGCGGGCTCTTGGCATGCTTGCGCCGGATCGGCTGTTGGCTCTGCGGCGAGTAGCCACCATTGAGAGCATCGGCTCGTCCACTCGCATCGAGGGTAGCAGGCTCAGCGACCGGGAGGTCGAACGCCTGCTATCCAACCTAGCCATCCATAAATTCGAGAGCCGCGACGAGCAGGAGGTTGCTGGCTACGCCAGGTTGATGGATTTGGTCTTTGCATCGTGGCAGGATTTCCCATTCAATGAAAATCATCTCAAGCAGATGCACCAGATTCTGCTGGAGTACAGCCATAAGGACGAACGGCACCGGGGTAACTACAAGACCAGCTCCAACAGCGTCGCCGCCTTCGACGAGAACGGCGTGCACATTGGCATCGTGTTCGAGACGGCGACGCCTTTCGACACGCCGCGCTTGATGTCCGAGTTGGTAGGATGGGTAAGTGACGAACGTAAGACGACGCGACTTCACCCGCTACTCGTCATCGCTATCTTCGTGGTCGTTTTTCTAGAAATCCATCCATTTCAGGATGGCAATGGACGCCTCAGTCGCGTTCTGACGACGTTGCTACTGCTCCAAGCAGGCTACGCCTACGTGCCGTATACCTCGCTAGAGAGCGTGATAGAGGCGAACAAAGAGGGCTATTACCTCGCTTTACGGCAAACGCAATGTACGATTCGCAGCGACGCGCCCAACTGGCATCCATGGCTAATCTTCTTCCTGCACTCGCTGGTCGAGCAGGTGAGGCGCTTGGAAAAGAAGATTGAGCGCGAGAAGGTCATTCTGGCTGTGCTGCCAGCGTTGTCACTGCAGATCGTTGAGTTCGTTCGTGAGCACGGGCGCATTACAATGGCGGCCGCAATCAAGCTCACTGGGAGCAACCGCAACACGCTTAAGCAGCATTTTCGTGATCTGACAGAGCGTGGGCACCTAGAACAGCACGGAAGTGGGCGCGGCGTGTGGTATAGCCTGAAGTGAGGCATCGTTATCTTGGGTCGTATGACTGGACCTAGTGATCCCTAATGTAGTGCAGCCTAGTAGGGTCAGCGTCGCTGGCGGCGTTGCAAAGGTTTTTTGACGAAGGTTTGAGTATTTGATCAGTATATTGTCGGTCAACTCTGAAAAAATGCACACTGCTGTGGCGAGAGTCTTCAGTGTGTACCTCACTCACGAATGGTTTGTTTATGGACTAAAGTCTGATGTGCTGAATCCATATACATGGAAGCTACTTTTGACGGTGATGCCAAGAGCATTTTTTTTCTTTGTTTTAGTGCTTTGGCTTTCAACGACTGATTTGGGGAAGCGTTTTAAAAAGACTACCTACATATTGCTGCTTCCGTCACTTTTAATGTCTCCGTCAATTGCTGGTTTTCCGTATAGCGTTATGGGTTGGTTGTCATTTCTTGTGGCTATTTGGTCGTACGTCACAGTCCATAAATCTGAGGTGAAAATATAAATGCGTTGGTGGCCGCCGAATTTACGTAATGAAGCAGAGATGGAGGCCTATATCTATCGGGAAGTCGGCCAGTACTCCAACCATACCGTAGGACGCTTTAGCGTCTCGGGCTTGGTTGGTGGTGAAGGCCGACACACCGTGAGCTTCGCAAAGCGAAGTGAGCGGTCCATGATGGGGCAATGCTGTAGTTTTATTTTGATGAGAATTAAGTCGCTCGAAATGTTCTTAAAGACATGAGATTATCCACCTTGCCGACGTATTTAAGCCCCCAAATTCGTAGTTT
>VGTI01000092.1 GCA_016874735.1 Deltaproteobacteria bacterium | reverse complement strand
CTATCGATGCCGCTAAGGCGACCGTAAGAGATTCGTGATCTTGAAACAGTGGGTCGAGTGTGGGGTTTAGAACTATGTCGCCGTCTTTACCCAAGTAGCCACGTTTTATGCACAGACTGCGGACACGATTAGCGATGCTCTCAACTAGACTGCCTATGTCTAACCTCGGCAGTGATCTATGAGCACATGGTTGAACGTGATTTGGCTCCCATCACAGCCTTGATCGACGAGGCGGTGGCGATTGCTATAGGTAGAGGCTGCAGTCACATTGGCTTCGGTGGCTATACGTCGATTGTAACGGCAAATTGCACATCCATCGTGACAGATCAAATTGGATTGACGAGCGGCAATAGTTTCACTGTGGCGATGGGTCTTGATGCTATCGAGCGAGCAGCCAGCGATAAAGGCATAAACCTAGCTGAAGCCACCGTTGCCGTTCTGGGTGCGACGGGCAACATTGGCTCGATCTATAGTAAGATCATCGCTGAGCGGGCAAGCCGGCTTGTTTTGGTCGGACGGAACGAAAAAATTCAGCTTCTTGAACGGCTAGCTGGAGACATTTACCTCGAAACCTTGCAGGCTCACGGTCGTGGTGAAGTGTCTGTGATGTCGCAAAAGCTTTCGAGCACTGCTTCGGTAAAAAAATACTCAGTCGATTTACTTAAGAGCAGTGCCTCAGTGCGGCAAGAATTGTTCGCCGCGGTCCAAGGCGAGCTAGGCCAGGACTCTCCTATCATCGTAACGGGCGACCTGGCTGGCCTCCGAGAAGCCGACTGCATAGTTGCAGCGAGTAATTCACCTCAACCTCTGATCAAGCCAGAGTATCTTAAAGCCGGTCCTGTCATCATTGCAGACATAGCCACACCGAGTGATACTGATCCGTCCGTGGAGGAATGCCGGCCAGATGTGATGGTCATACAGGGCGGTCTCGTCGCTATTCCCAACAGTCCAGACTTGCGCGTTCCAGGGGTTCCTCTAGAAAACGGCACCCTATATGCCTGCATGAGCGAAACGTTACTGCTCGGGCTCGAAGGCAATAGAGGCAACTTTAGTTGCGGACGCATTTCTAAGGAGCAGGTTAAGGAGATCGCCGCGGTTGGCAAGAGGCATGGATTTGCTCTTGCCGCGTTTAAGATGGGACGGAGTTTCTGAGGGGGCTCAGTCTACCTTCGCCTGGTGGGCCAGTAGGTCGTCACTTCTTCAGTTCTTTTTCAGCGGCAGCGATGGCCTGATCCAAATATTCGCCTGCACCGACGGTTGCGAATACTGCCTTACCTTGACGGTCTAGGACCACCAACTGAGGGATCGCCGACACCATCCAACTTGTGCTTACAGCTTGGTCTCGGTCTTGTAGGAACGCAAACTTTGCGTTGAGGGCTTTGGCGTAGGACTCTATGTGAGGATCCGCCCCGTGCACCGCCGAGACATGAGCGGAGCGAGGGGGGGTATGGTGGCGGGCAACTTTGAGACTGATCACTGGTCGAGTGAAGACCTAAGCTAATTGAAACCTGTGTGAATCGGATCAGAACGAGTGTCACAGATAATTAGCAACGTGGCGCCCAATGGTCTCACACTCACCTAACACCATGCCGAGAGGAGGCCCCGGGTGTCCTGCTTGACAATTTCATGGGGGCTGGTGTTAAATGCAAATGACTTGCATTTAAGTAAAGGTGCCCTATCAGTATGTCGAACCAAAATTGTGAGCTGGAAACCCTGCTCTATATAGGTTCAGCTACCGAAGCACGAACCCGCCTTGCAGTGGCTAGACTGCCGAAGGCACCTATATCTGTCATTGTGGCGACTGGCCTAGGTGGGCCTCAGGCATTCAGAGCACGCTATTTAGCGCCTGAGTTGAGGAAGACAAACGATAACATAGCGGATCTTTTTCCCATGCTAGGTCCGGCGGTCGTGTCAGCCGCTACGAGTCGTGATTCCCTGAGGAATCTTCATGGCATCAGTCACGTGTTCGTAGAGAGTATTCCCGGTCGGCCGGCTAACGTCGGGACCACGATCGCGTCGGTACTGCAACTGTGCCAGCTAACCATTGATACCCAAGCCTCAATTTCCGCAGGTTTATTTGCTGCGGCTCCTACCGAGGCGCTGCTCTTCGAACAGTGTTTAATGGATCTTGGAGTTAAGACCCATCAAATCATCGCGGGATGGCTTACTGGTATTGGTAATACCAGCACTCGAGTCGTGAGATTTTCTGCCGCAAGCTTTATTAAACAATGCGAGATTCACCTACCTGAGCTCTATCGTGACACGTCTCGTGTCCCAGATTGGAATATTAATTCAATGACGCGAGGAGTAAGACTTTGAAGGACAGTATCCACCCAGAATACAGATTTGTTATTTTTCGTGATGCCGCAAGTGATTACCTTGCACTGACCAAGTCGACCAAGACATCAAACCAAACACTCAAATGGCATGACGGCATTGATTACCCAGTCATCGATATTGAAATATCGAGTGCTTCTCATCCATTTTTTACCGGTAAAGAAAAGTTACTTGATACCGCGGGTCGTGTGGAGCGATTTAATCGTAAGTATAATCTGTCTAAACACGGTGCTAAAGTCTAGCGCCGAAATTTCTCAAAAAATTTATGATTGTAGTTGATCAGATAACACCGAGAATTACCGAGGTGTGGCTCTGATTTTGGAGGCATATTTGGATGACAATTAACGCAGTATTGACAACAGAAGGGGTAGCAAGAATTGCCGTCACATCTCTTGTCACACTAATCTCTAGTGCAGCTGCCGCCACAGTTTCTCAAAGTTGAGGAAATCCCGTGCGCCTAACTACGGTGCTTAGCATCAGTTGTGGCCACCTCTTTTGATTAGAATTTTTTTGATCTATTTTGTTTTTTCTTAACGGAGCTCCTTCATCAACATCATGGATAGGATTTTGTCTTCCTACCTGATATTCGCTTCACGTAAAAAGCATGAGAACGATAACCTAATGCCTATTTACGAGTACCTATGTAACAAGTGTGGCGAAACATTTAATTTGACTTTAGGTATGAATGAGCCGGCTTTACTTAGGTGCCTCCGATGTGAGCGAGCTTGCTGCCAACCTGTGAAACGAATCAGTTTATGCTTTGGAAAAATAAAAGGTAAAAACGCGAACCACCTGAACCAGTCACTTGACTCTCTCGCGCCGCTTCTGCAGGAATCACCCACCCAGACAAGTGATTCGTTTGGGGTCGCTGAACATATTTGCTCAAAACACTGAATTTTGCATGGAATTAAAGATCGTTCTCTGTCGTAGCGTCCTCAAAAAAACGATTAATATTGCATCGTGCATGCAACAAATTGTTGCACCAACCGGATCACTATGTACACCCATGGTCTGGGAATGTATGCACAACATTTTAAATGTTACACTTAAGCAATCGTAGAGGATAACTAGCTACCATGTTGCAAAGCCATGCTTAGTGCAATGAGTATCAGAAACTATAGGAATTACACAAGTGAAGCAAAGACAGTTGTAGCCTGGCTGATTAATCTCCGTTGGTTAGCAATAGCATCTCAATTGATTTGTTTGATTCCTGGGGTCAAGCTCGGACTAGTTCTGGCTGAAGACGTGACGTCGTATTTATTAATTGTATTTGTACTTTGTTTATTTAACTTATTAACATCAGTCTGCGTACGCAAAAATATCCTTTCATTCGTTTATAAAAATTTGTGTCAGCTAATGGTTGATCTGCTCGCGATCACGCTCTTGCTGTCATTATCTGTAGCCAAAGATAACCCCATGATTGCTCTTTTTTATTTACACACCGCAATTGGTGCGATGCTTTTAAGGGGATGGCAAAGTGGCGTATTCCTTATTTGTCTGCATGTAGGTATGACCTATGTGCTTTTCCGCGGGTATCCGTTTTCTCAAGCCGCTGAATCCCGAGTCCTTTCTACTAACGTTAAATTGATAGCTCAATTATTCCTGGTTACGATCATCTGGTTACTCATGTCATCACTGTCGCAGCAATTGTCTGCCCTTAGAGAGCGGCTGTCTAAGCTAGCAAAAAATCAAAGCCGTATAGAAAATCTGCGCGTTTTAGGGGCATCAACGGCGAGTTTTTCACATTTGTTTGCAACGCCATTGAATACTATAAAGTTAAGAGTAAATAGGTTGATTAAAGATGGCAGCCAATTTCCATCTTCATCAAATGGAGATTTAGAATCTCTTAGACACGCAGTAGACCAGTGTGAAAAGGTGCTAAGATCTTTTTTTGAGGTCGCTCATTCTGATGACCGATCACTTTTGCGTAGTGTTGATATTTGTGAATACCTGCAAGCAGTTTGCTCAGAGTGGTGTGTAGGCAAAGATAATGTTAGTTTAGATATAAACATCGATTCAAAGTTTCCCGAGCATGTACGTTGTCAGATTCCTGAGTTGGCTTTTTCAAGAAATGTCATCGATATTCTTGATAATGCGATAGAAGCGTCGCAATCGAATCAGATTGAAATACGCGTGAGGATACGACTCAATCAGCATATGGTCGAGATAGAAATCAGTGACAATGGTCCGGGTATCCCTTCAAGTGTCATTCGATCTTTTGGTAATCCTTTCATCACGACAAAGGCAGATGGGTCGGGACTGGGCCTCTTTACAGTGTTATCTATGGCACAGGCTTTAGGTGGAGACTTAAGGATCAGAGATGGCGCTGACCGAGGTGCGTCGATTCTGCTGACGATCCCAAGTTGTCCAAGTTCGAGGTCTTCAATTGATGATTAGAGGGCCACAGAAGTCGTTATTGATTGCGGAGGATGACCTCAATTTGCGCGAAACACTTTGCCGCGAGCTAAGTGAACGAGGGTTTCAAGTCACAACGATAGACACACTTGGTCAGCTAAAAGATCTGGGGCATGTCTCAATTGACTACGCATTAATTGACCTCAGAATTGGGAGTGAGAATGGACTTCGCTTCGTACAAAACTTGATGTTAGCAAATAACTCCTGCAAAATCGTGGTTCTCACCGGCTATGGCACCATTGCAACAGCTGTCATGGCGATGAAGCTAGGGGCCGTCGACTATTTAACAAAACCTGCATCAATAGACGATATTTTGGCAGCCCTTGCCAAGGGCGTCGAAAAGCATAATGTGCGGAATTCATCAGAAGTTGAGTGTCCCGTACCGTCGCTGGCTAGGAAAGAGCGGGAATATATTGAATCAGTGCTTATCGAGTGTGATGGTAATATCACCCTGGCGGCTAAGCGTTTAGGGCTGCATCGTCAAAGTCTACAAAGAAAACTTCGGAAGTTTCCCCCTAAGAAATAACTGAGAATCTGTGCAGTTGATATTAGTTCCCCGCAACTTTTTGCTGCGTTGCAATCTTGTATACCTCACGCCATTTTAGAGTGAGGAGGTATCATGGAATTCCCAATATTTCACTTAGATCTGATTGGAAACCGACTTCTTATTGCAATTATTGCTGTAATTCACGCAATTATTTCCCATTCTATGGCCGTCGGGGGTGTACCATTAGTCGCCTGGCTTGAATGGCGGGGTGTTAGTAAAGGTAATTATGAGTTAGATCGTTTGACAAGAAAGATACTCTTCGTCTTTTTTGTTGTGACAACATCGATCGGCGCGATGACTGGTGTGGGTATTTGGTTTTCTGCCACTCTTGTCAATCCCGTTGCTATTGGTAGTTTGCTTCGGGTCTTTTTCTGGACGTGGTTTGTTGAGTGGATAGTATTTGTTACTGAAGTTGTGCTGATCTTGTTTTACTACCTAACTTGGGATCGATGGATCGGAGGATTCAAAAAACGCCATCTTAGGCTCGGAGCAGTCTTGGCATTCGCTTCATGGGTAACGATGGCCCTCATTGTGGCGATCTTGAGTTTTATGATGGATACAGGTAACTGGAATACGGATCGTCAGTTCCTGAGTGCTATGACTAATCCGATTTATGTCCCGCAGTTAATGTTTCGTACCCCTTTAGCAATGATTATGGCTGGCGCTGCGGCTCTATGTGTTTTGGCTTGGGTTCGGAATAACGAGCATGTTTCTGAAATGAAACGGGCAATTGGCCGTTGGATATTGGCTTGGTCTCCAGTACTCGCGTTAGGGGCTTACAAGTACGCACATGTGATTCCAGAGTATATGGCGAGTAACGCTCCAGTCGCTCTTGCGACCCAGGAATTTGCGGATTGGTATCTATTCGTTGAGCGACTAAGTTTAGCCAGTATTGCCACAGTGATAATCTGCGCAATGTTCATTGCAGTTCGGCCAATGATGGTTCCTCGCTTAATCCTGCCGTTGCCATTTGTCCTAATGATTGGATTTATGGGCCAGTTCGAGCGTGTTCGCGAATTTATTAGGAAGCCTTATGCAATCGCAGACTACTTATATGCTAACGGTATACGGGTAGAAGATTTTGATAAGTTGAAGACAGATGGGATTCTCAAGCATTATCCCTATGCGAAAATCCAAACCATAAACGATGGCAATCGCATTGAAGCAGGAAGAGAGGTTTTTCTTCTTGCGTGTTCGCGGTGTCACACCGTTTACGGAGTTAATTCGGTGATTACCAAGTTTAAGGGTATCTCCGGTGGTCTGCCGTTAGATGAGGGTGTGATGTCCGCATGGATGGCTGGTATGCATCATGTCCGGCCGTTTATGCCACCTTTTCCCGGAAACGATCTCGAGCGCGATGCATTAGCTGCGTTTGTCGTAAAGGCTGAAAAAGAAAATATTCACGTTGAAGGAATGCAGTCTTCAGGGCTGTGGTAAAAATAATTTTGAGGATCGTTAAATGGTTACAAATCTTACGCTACATGACTTGCCGCTGCCACTTCCAGCAAACGAGATGTTTCTAAAAGTCCTTTTGGTACTCGCTTTTATTGCGCATATTATATTTGTGAATCTGATGGTTGGCGGATCGATATTGACGCTTGTTTTTCAATTCATGGGTCGTCAGCAGGATCGATATGATTTACTCGCAAAGAAATTGGCAAAGACGATCACAGTTAATAAAAGTTTGGCGGTGGTTTTGGGTGTAGCGCCACTGCTACTAATCAATGTCTTGTATACCGTCTTCTTCTATAGCGCCAATATTCTAACAGGAAATGCCTGGATCTCTGTAGTTCCTTTGGTCGCAATAGCATTTTTACTTACTTATCTGCATCAATACAGTTGGGAGCGGCTTGCAGCGAACAAGATGCTTCATATTAGCATCAATATAGTCGCTACAGCGATATTTCTTGTGGTGCCAATGATATTTCTCGCCAACGTTAACCTAATGTTATTCCCAGAAAGGTGGGGTGAAGTTAGGGGATTCAGCTCGGCGTTGCTAATGCCAAGTGTGCTCCCACGATATTTTCATTTTTTAGCGGCATCAGTGGTGCTTACAGCATTATTTCTCGTTGGATTCTGGTCGCGGCCGTTAGCTAAGGAAGAAGTCCGCGAAATGGGCTTTGATGTAAATAAGTTGCAAAGGGAGCTCTATTTAATAGCTTTCATGGTCTCTCTATCTCAATTAATAATTGGGCCCATATTGCTACTTACTCTCCCGAGGCCAGGTATATCCTGGGCTTTGATTGCTACTGTCGGAATTGGCGCAGTAGCATCCTTACCTGCATTGGTTTTGATGTGGCTAGAAATAATAGCCGAAACACCAGTTATTGGTCGGCGCTACTGGAGTGTCATTGCGTCACTGGGGTTGACAACGTTACTCATGGCGTCCGGACGCCACCTATATCGGGAAGAAGCTATTCGTTCTGCAAAAGCGGCGGTGCAACTGAAAGCGAATATGCCGATCGGTGTCCTCAGATAATCAAAATAGCTCAGCAGATTCATCTGTGCTAGCGTGTGGTAAGTCCAATACCCTCATGATTTGGCCTGAATGCGCAGAGGTAAAGGCGTCATCGACTAATTTCCCCGGGAGTATGAGATGACTGTCATAGAACAATGCGTTGCTCGAGCTGTCTATGGCTTCAGAGGTTCCGAACTTGTCGCGCATTGCTTCAACGAGGTTAGAAGTAATAAAACTAGAATTTATGAGATCGTTAGAACGAAGGCCTTTGATGGCGTCAATTGCTAATGCTAGCATCGCCACGGATCCCTTGGAACGGTCTCCTGCGATTATTTCGCTCACTGCCTTCATAGCCTCTCCCAGGAAGCGACTTATCGTACCCAGATCCGAGTGATCGTCTTTCATGCGTTCGATGGCTTCTGCTAGGGCCTTGATTGAATCAACTGTTGAGAAGTGAACCATGAGCTGGTTGTTGAATTTTGTCGCAAACAACCGAGTACCGAGTGGTCGAAGGCCTCCGAGTGGACGAAACTCCGATGCATAGAGATCATGCCAACTTGACTCGTTTTCACCAGTTGCACGGCTGAAAATTGCGGCATTACGATAGGCACCACTGATCGACGCAGAATTAATAGTAAACGATAACATAGGGGCCTGAGTGACAGTGACCGATCCTTGGACTTCCCACCCAACCAATCTAAATACCATCGCGAACTGACCGGGAGGTAATTGCTACGCCGCTCACATAAATTGACCCATCCATGCTCACGTAAACTGACCCAGGTAGCTTGTGGTTGGGCGTGTCGGCGAGCAGGTCGCTTACTTGGGTGGCTGGATGCATCGGCCTG
>VGTI01000091.1 GCA_016874735.1 Deltaproteobacteria bacterium | reverse complement strand
GTCTAGCGCGCAGAACCTGGTGCACCACGAAGAAGATCGACCGGCTCAACTGCCTTCTCAACATTTATGCGTGGTGGCACAACCAGTTAGTAACAAGAACGAAAAGACCGTTTCGCATGGGCTAGAGTTGCCTGATTTTCACCAACAATTAAGTGGACCAGTTCATCATGGTTACATACTCAGGGTGATCGATGAACGGATTGCGATTTTTCTGACGTTCAAAAACACGTTCATTGCGCTGCCGCTCGAAATCATCTACAGGATCATCCTGATGCCATTTTATTAGGGTGCGCAGGTATCCGTGGTATCCGGTGCCGTTGCTGTCAACCCCGTGCTCTAGATCATTGGGTAATGTATCGACGATTTTTAGGTTGGGTTCGCGTGGATCATCGCCCTCGTAACGAATATCCATGTAAAAAAGCATTCTCGCAATATCCCCGCGTACCGATGTTGGCGGTGTAAAAACCGAACGCTGAGTATCGACCCGTGCACCGGGCGCTTCGACAACTGGTTCTCCTCCAGCTAAGGATAGCTCGGCAAACATAGAATCACCGCGCAGACGATTCAGGCTAATCTCGCAGGGTCTGATGTGGTGAAGATCGGTATGTGCTGACATATTAACGCGTGGAAATCCATGGGACTTGGCCCATATGTGCTCGCGATTCCAAGTCTGATACGGGTCGGCCCCAGCACTATCAGCAGGAAGCGACCGACCGCTGTAGATCATCACAATCTTATCCGGAGCGTCTGGATCTGCGTCGGTATATTCCAGTTCTAAAATAACGCGTGCGTATGGCAGCCGTAAGGCTACCTTGATCTTGTCGTGTAGATAAGTCCTAAGTGGTTTGCCACTGAGACCTTCTGCGCCCTTGTAGTAATCTAGGTATTCACTGCCCGAATGGGCCCTGATACTGTCGTGCGCAGAAGTGAACCCGTATCGGGATTGATGATCACGATCTGGGGAGCAGGCGAGAAGCAAGCTCGCAAGTAAAACCGCTGGCCGTGCGAAAAGACTGGCGCTACTCATGTTGCTTGAAACCTGTCGCTTGATACTCATGCATGATTGCATGCTTCGGCGCAAGTAACTAAAACATTATTGATTAGTTGTCACTTAGTTTTTAGGTCGACCGGGAATCTTGCGAACATTGGCGGTAATCGTGTCATTGGTGGAAGAAGGCTGAGAATATTGAAGTTTTGTAAGCAGGTATGCGCTCAAAAGTTTGGCGCCTGCTGATGTATAGTGGATGCCGTCCGGCGACCTAACTTTGATTTGTTGGACCCCCAGGCTGGCATAAGCTGTGTAAGCGGTGTCAGTACTTGGTTCTTCTAAGTCTATGTACCGAATACAACTGTAGGATCTCGCGACGGATTTGATGACTGCATTGAGGTGGGAAGCTTTACGACGGAACTCAGGATCTCTCATCGTAGGGAGGCCTAGCCAAAAGACTGCATCACTTCCCCTACAAGCAGCGGTCATGAGGTCTTCAACCCTCTCTACGTAGATGCGGTGCCAAGCGGGTCCGCCAAATAAAACCCCTTTCTTGCCGATTTTAATGTTTTGTGTGTCATTTGTTCCGAGCAGAATAACCGTTAATTTGAAGCGTTGCTTTTTAAATTCCTCACTCAGTGCACGCGTCCAGTCGTAACGATCCGGGCGCGCCAGTCCCGTACCTATTTTGGCAACTAGTTGTGGCTTCAGGTGCTGCTTAATGAGTAACTCATTGCCGAGACTTGGACCAATTCCCGCCATCAAAGAATCCCCAACAAGTAGGGCGCTAGCATTGGCTTTGGCGCCGTGCGGCGTGGCCTGTACATGATGTGCGGTAGGGATATCTTGGGATCGCACGCGCTTGGGTATTGGTTGCGGCGTAGGGGTTAGGGTGGGCTTGCTATTGAGAGGTAGGGGAAGTGAGAGTTCTGTACTTATTGGTTTTTTGGCTATTTCGTGTACGTGCTTAAAATTGGACTCAAGTCTTTGGGTGACAGCATCACCGCCCAGTTTGGCACTTCTTCTCGCGTGTTTTTGTACCATTCGTTCAACTTCCTGGTTAGGTCCGTTGACTGGGAGTTGGGTCGCCCAATTGGTTAAGTTACGGCTGGTTAACACGCTTGCAGTAAAGTAACCGACTAAGAGAGAGATCACCACATGCATCAGGTTTTTGGGTAATCTCGTCGGCGCATTCTGTTGCTGTTCGGAGTTCACGATTTGGTCACCGATGTCCTGCTAAGAGTCGTCAATCATGTCGTAATACGTCCCAATTAATTGTTCGGTGTAACAGTCTTTGACTTTAGATCGATGTCGTCAAGTGGCTGTATTTTATGATTAAAGTTTATTTAACTTGTTTACGTCCTATGTGTATTTGTTTACATTTGTCGAAAATATGGACGCCCTGGCACGAAGTCGAAGTCCGCTCATTTTGGACAAGTCTCCGCCATAGATCGACTTTTTAAGTTGTTCGCAGCGCGGCAGTAAACTTGCAGGAGGGGCTTCGGGTTTACCTTGTCGTGGAAGGCTGATGAAATTCTCTCAAACAATACGCCGGTTGCCATCGCTCGGTCCAACGCTGCTGGCATTGCTGCTGACTGGGTGTCACCTGTTGCCAGTCAAGAGGCTATTGCCGCGGCCAAAATCCGATGATACTGCCACCACCCCAGTCGATCAGATCAACCGTACGCCCATCGATTCTGATGGCACCTGCGGTGACCGTCCTCCTCAGGTGCCCCAGTCAACACTGAGGCTCATGACAAACACGGAATACGATCGCACGACTTTTGACCTACTCGGAGTTAGGTCCAACGTAGCTGGGATTTTTCCGCCTGATGCCATGGGTAACGGCTTTGACACGGGTGCAATCCGTAGTGCGACCACATCATTGATTCAAATGTACTTAGAATCCGGACAAAATCTCGGCGCAGCATTGGTGGAAAAAGAAACTTCTACATGTGCCGCCGCGCAGTACAAGGTTGGTTGTACTGGGGAGGCCACGGCAAAGTTTGCAGAGAGGGCATTTCGTAGACCTCTCCTTGATGACGAGAGGCGCCGATGGACGGCTCTACCTGCGAAGTTCGTGGATGCGGGACACAGCCCTAAAAACGCCTACACTGCTGCCCTATCAGCGGTGCTTGTCGCGCCCCAGTTTCTTTACCACCATAATCTGGCTTCTCAGTCGCAGCTGGCTCTGCGCGGTCAGTTTGCTCTAGCAACGCGCCTATCGTACGCGCTTTGGGCGACTTTACCTGATTCGGATCTTCTGACGGCTGCCGCTAGCGGTCGGTTGACAGAGGATGCGGTTCTTGTAGGGGAAGTTAATCGTCTTGCAACCGATCTGAAAGCGCTCGGATTTTTACGAAATTTTGTTGGTCAGTGGCTCGGGCTACGTGGTCTTAGCAAGGCGCCTGCAGCTCATCATGTCGACGATAAGTTGTTGGCAGATTTTGAGGCAGAGACACAGGCATTTTTCGCCGATTTCCTCACAGCTAATCGTAATATCAGCCTGTTACTCGATGCGAGGTTTAGTTTTGTCAACGATCGACTGGCAGGGCACTACGGACTTTCTGGTAATTTTGGTAAAGAATTGAGCCGCACTGAATTAGACGGTATCCAACGTGGGGGGCTTTTGACTCACGGTTCTTTTCTTCTGCAAACCTCTAACCCGGACGGGACGTCACCGGTCAAGCGCGGTAAATGGATCCTCGAGCGCTTACTTTGCTCGCCACCTCCAGCACCGCCGCCTGGTTTACAGACGGTTCTGGCACCTGTTGCAGGAAGTCCGAAGCCGATGCGTCAGAGGCTCGCTACTCATCGTGCTAATGCTCAATGCGCTAGTTGCCATTCCAGTATGGATCCCATGGGTCTCGGGCTCGAGAACTATGACACTTACGGTAAGTGGCGTGACCGTGATGACTTCGGACCGATTGATGCGAGCGGTGTTTTGCCGGATGGACGTGAATTCAGCGATGCGAAGGCACTTGCCCAGGTGATTAAAGACGACGAAGCCTTTGCGAATTGTTTGGCCACTAAGCTTGGACAATACATGCTCGGACGATTACCGAATCAATATGAACAGTGCATGATTCAAAAGGTAGCAGTCAGATCTAAAGACCAGTCCTACGGACTTAGAAATCTGGTGGTGGACCTAAGTCGTGCGCTGATAGTCGAACCATAAAATACACAGAGAGGCGTCGAAATTTGCTAATTAAAAGTACTAAAAAGGGCACGACCAGAAGATCCTTCCTGCGTGGATGCGGCGCGTGGATCAGTCTGCCTTTTCTCGAGTACTTCGTGCCTGGTGTTGCGATGGCCGCATCCACTAAGCGTGTGCTCTATGTGTATCTACCAAACGGTGCGCAGTGGAAACCGGCGGTCACTGGAAGCGGTTTTTCCCTTGATCACCCGCTCAGTGATCTGCAGAGTGTGCGCGATTACGTGACTGTGATTAGTGGTCTTCAACTTGGTCCAGCCAAATCAACGATCAATGGTGACCATTCGCGGGGTCTTACCGCATTTTTGTCTGGGCAGACACCTCAGTTCCCAGGTCCCAATGTCAGCACGACCATCGATATTACTTTGGCTAAGACCCTAAGTTCAGGGAGCCGTGTATCAAATCTTTGTTTAGCAGGTGAGGAACAGGCCGCTTCCGAGAGTGGCTACACAGCTGACTACCAGGCATGTCTCTCGTGGCTGGGGGGGGCGAGTCCGAATCCACGCGATGTTGATCCTGGTGTAGTATTTGATCGTATTTTTGGTGCAGGCTCAGATGCTGATCGTGAAGGTCAAAGAGTCATACGCGAGGCGATGGGACGCAGCATTCTTGACGCAGTTGTAACCGAGGCTCAGAGCCTTGGTAAGGTGATTGGCGCTACCGATCGGGCGCGCTTGCAAGAGTATTTACAGTCAGTGCGTGAACTCGAGGGGCGACTTAGTAAAGCGCCTGCTAGCACTTGCGACGCCGGGACTAGGCCTTCATCGGCTGCGTACGAACTGCGCATTCAGCAGTTTTACGAACTTATTTTTCATGCTTTCCAATGCGGAGTTACACAGGTTGCAACTCTTCTCCTTGCCTCCGAGTCGACTAATCAAAGTTACGATTTTATAGGCCTTCCGTCGAGTCATCATGATATTTCGCACGATAGCTCTGCGGAGGGGTACGCTAAGATCGCTCGTATAGTTGCGTGGCATGTAAAGCAGTTTAGTCTTTTCTGTCAGCGCATGCGGACGGTCAGTGATGGTGCCGGCAATCTTCTAGACAGCTCCATCTTACTCCTCGGAGGTGGCGTGGCCGATGGTGCACGACACACCCACGACAACCTGCCGGTGCTTCTGGTAGGGCGCGGGAGCGGTGCCGTCCGTGGTGGTCAGCACCTAAACTTTGAGGGCACGCCCTTTTGTAATCTTCATGTCACGATGGCAAATGCCCTAGGCGTCACTATGAGTAAATTCGGTGACAGCAACGGAAGTCTTGGTTTAACTTAGCGCTGTTCAGTGCGAGAAATCGGTCACTGTTACGCTGTCATGAGCCTTGTGAAGAGACAGCAGATAAAGGGTATACTGTGGATTCCTACCAGAGCCTCGAAGACAAACTGAATGCGGTGCATCAATGGCCCTGTACGTACACCTTCAAATTTATCGTTAGCACTGACCAGTGCCAACATCTGCTTAGTTTACTCCCTGCTGGAGAAGTCGCCACGCGCGCCTCGGGGGGTAGTCGTTACACGTCGGTAACCCTGCAGGCCTCCGTCACAGATGCTAGGGCCGTGACTCAAGTATATAAAAATGTTGCCCAAATACCAGGGTTGATGGCGCTCTAACGATCTGTATTTGTTGCCATTGTCGAGGTCGTGTCTTTCATGGTAGCAGTACGGACGTGAGCGCCGCCGAGGGACCTAGGGGTCCGAGGTTGTATTTTGGGGACCTTGATGAGTTTTTCGGTAATCAATTTCTATAAATTTGTGCAGATTGACGATGCTAAAGCCTTGCGCTACCCATGGCGTGATGAGGCGCGACGGTTAGGTTTACTGGGCACGATCTTGCTCGCTCCTGAAGGTATCAACTGTGCCCTCGCCGGCGAGGCCAATGCGCTCGAGGCCTTTTTAGGATACCTGAAATCTGATGTCCGCTTTGCCGATGTGGTTCCTAAGTGGAGTGAAACTCCCAAGCGGCCGTTTCGCCGGATGGAAGTTAAGGTCAAGCGGTGGATCATTCGCTTTGCGGAGGCATCGGATCCCTCGGTTGCCGCTATTTTAGGCGGTGATCGGATGTCTCCGGCTGAACTTAAAGCGGCTCTTGAAGAGCAGGCCGGCGACTTTATCGTGGTCGATACGCGCAACGCTTACGAGACGGACGTTGGAGCTTTTACTGGTGCAGTGCGCCTGCCGATCAAGACCTTCACGGAATTTCCAGATGCTTTCTTGGCGGCTTTGGGGGATCAGAGAGACAAGCAAATTGTCTTTTACTGCACTGGTGGCGTGCGGTGTGAAAAAGTCGTCCCATGGGCCAAAGCCCACGGATTTGAGCGTGCGACTCAGCTCGATGGTGGGATCTTACGGTACTTCGAAGAGCAGGGCAGTGCCCATTACGAGGGCGACTGCTTTGTGTTCGACGATCGCTTTCAAGTTGACGGCGCCTTGCGCGTGACTACTTGAGCGATGCGTAAAGCCGTTGCAACTCGTCCTGGCTGACGCCTGCGACGTTGCGCACAGTTTCCGTGGTTGTGGAGGAGCCCTGTTTCTCCACGCCGCGCATCATCATACACAGATGCTGCGCTTCAACTTGTACCACAATGGCGCGGGGCCCAATCAAGTCGACTATATCGGCCGCGATACTTTCGGTCAGTCGTTCTTGCACCTGCAACCTGCGCGCATGCAGGTCGATAATCCGTGGGATCTTCGACAGTCCAAGAATAAGCTCGTGTGGATAGTAAGCTACCGATGCCTTACCCCAGAATGGGAGCATGTGGTGCTCGCACAGGCTGTAGAACTCCACCTCACGTACCGCCACGAGACCCTTGCCTTCTGCTGCAAAAACACCTTCGCCAACGACGTCGCGGGCCGTTTTCTGATAGCCGGAGCATAGGTGAACAAAGGCCTTGGCGAATCGTTCCGGCGTGCGTTGTAGGCCCTCGCGGTCCTGGTCTTCCCGCGCTGCCTGTAAAAGCAGTTTGGCTGCAGCCACGGCTTCACCGCCAGCAGCCACAGGACCTGGTGACGTTACCCGCGCTCTGGCGATGGCGAGTTCCTGTTCGAGCTTGAGTAAATGGTTATTCATGACTGCCTCCTTTGATGCACCCTTCGGTCCAAGACGCCTAAGTGCAGTGTCCATATATGTGCCCGCTGGGAGTGCTGCAAGGAGAGAGTGAAGCGCGGACGACCATACAGTTATCGGCCACTGACTGAGATTGTTCTAGGTCTTCGCGATAAAAAATTAGTTCAAAAGTTAGTCAAATGTCATACAATAATAGCTGTGCTCGCCACTAAAACATATAAGTGACTGAATTTATGGCTGATTACGGGGTCAAGGCCCTAGCCTCATACACCGGAGTCAATCCGCATACGATTCGCATTTGGGAGCGCCGCTACGGTGCCATTAGCCCCAAAAGGGCGGCCAATGGGCGGCGCGTCTACAGCCAGGACGATGCTGACCGGCTCTGTCTCCTCGGTGAGCTAACGACCCGGGGACATGCCATTTCCGCCGTGGCGAAACTACCCATGGCTGAGCTGGAACGCCTTATTGCCGGTGCTAGGGGGCGCCAGACCAGCGAATCCGAGGCTGGCGACCAGAACCTTACCGAGGCCAAGTCCAAGGTTAGCTCCATGCTACTGAGTCGGATGGTGGCGGCCCTTGAAAACTTTCAACTACGTGACTTGAGTGCGCAGTTAGCATCGGCACGATTGCACGGCAGTGTTACGGACTTTGTTTACCAAGTTGTGCTGCCTCTCATTGGTCTGATCGGTCAACTCGTCAACGACGAGAAACTATCGATCGCCCACGAGCATGCGCTATCCGCCATTCTCAAGACGCACATTTACCAAGCAATTTATCATATGGGTGCTACGCGGCCGCGGCAGGGCGAGGAACGATCGGCTTCAGCTCCAAGTGTGATCATTGCCACCCAAGAGGGCGATCATCATGAGTTTGGCATTTTGCTGGCCTCGCTCTTGGCAGAGTCACGAGGATTAACAACGCACTTTTTTGGCTGCAACATGCCAGCGCGTTCATTGGCTGGTGCGGCCAATGCGCTGCGCAGTCCGGTCGTACTGCTGGGGCGTTCGATCCGCATGCCGGTGGCTACAGCCACTGGGAAGATCATCACTCAGCGCGACTATTTAAAAGAACTCGACGAATCACTGATTGCATCAACCGAGATTTGGCTTGGCGGCGTATTAGAGGCGAATGCTCTGAAATTTCGGGCGCGCCATAGAGTTATCCATGTTGCGAGTCTACCCATGCTTGACGATAAGTTTCGTGCCCTGCTTGGTGACTAATTACTGCCGATCCAGAAAGTTGAGGGTCGCGATGCCGCCTCGGGCTTTATCGGCATCTGCCTCCGCACCCGTGAGGTACTTTTTATGACTCGTGTGACCGTCGAGGAATATTTGGTACCAAGTAGTTAGATACCGGCTCAGTTGGCGACGAAAAGCGCCCGGGCTTGTAACGTTTTGATGGCGCATGCCGTCCAGATTCAATAAGGCTCGCGGGGAATCGGGGCCCGTGGCGTTGAATGCTTTCTCAACGTTCGCTGGGGTGGCGACGAAGTCGCCGGTACCAGTGACAAACATGGTGGGAACTTTGACGCTGAGAGCCTGCGGCTGGTAAGGGCAGAGCGCAATTGCTGCACGCAGAGGCTCCTGGGCTGAGTTTACCGCGAGTATGGTACCTGCTCCCCCCATAGAAAAACCCATCACGGCCAGTCGCCCCGGATCCACGAGTCCTTGGATTGGACTACCACTGCGCACGGATTCTGATTTGAGTTTTCTCACCGATCCGAGATGACCTGTCTCCCAGATCCGTGGATCCGTGGAGTTTGGATTTGTAGGTGTGAACACCTGCACCACAAAACCGTGACTCGCCAAATGTTCTGCTAGCCAAACCATTTGTTCCTTGGTGTTGGTGTACCCGCCACTAAGTGTCGTGGCCGCGCGTGGGTTTTTCACGTCGCTAGGGTAGAACACGACAGCGGAACTGTAGGCGCCGTCACTCAATCCGTCGGTGTAGGATTTCACGGGATGGGGGCCGGCAACTTCGGGGTTCAAAGCGAGGGTGTCGGTTGGTTGCACCGCGGTGCGTGGATCTTGCCGCGAATCCCCTGGTGGCGTCTCCCCGCCCAAAGTTATGTCGCCTGATTGTGGCTTTTCGGTTTGGTTGCCTCTTGATCGCGTCCCATTCTTTGACGCGGCCCCAGCCTCATCCAATGCCTGGTTTTTTTTCGTCGTCGGCCGATCGCTGACGCCCACTTGAGAGCCACAGGCGCTCAGTGCGATGGCTAATACAACTAATGCAACCTTGTTGAGTTTAGTTAATGGCAATGGTTAGGTCCTATAAACGCGACATCGGGCGTAGGTTCCAGACATCACACTTGCTTATCGGCAAAATTCAGAAAAAATTTAGAGT
>VGTI01000090.1 GCA_016874735.1 Deltaproteobacteria bacterium | reverse complement strand
ACGCCGCATCTCGCTCGTCGTATAGTCCAAAAATTCGAAACACACAGGTTTCTTGATTTTATACGCAAATGCTTCGGTCAAAAATACATGCGATATATGGGTTTCGATGTGCGTAATCGCGCGTGACGTTTCGGCACCTTCGTATTGATTGATCGCCGCACACAGATCACTCATTTCATATCTTGATGTGTACTTGGTCAGATCGGTAACGTTTGCGTGAGACATACCCAGCCCTCCTGTACCAAATACACTGCAAATTAATGACCATGGCTTAAATGTTGCTTCAAGTACTGGGGAGTCGACGCCATGCGTTATATGACGCAATTCACGTTTAGTGACTCTCAGATTTGCAACTGACCAAGGTGAATTGGGATGCTGGGCGCTAATACGACTGTGGCAAGCCAACTTGATGAGACGGCCGATTTACTGGCTCTGACTAATGCCAATCCGTTCAGAGTGCGTGCCTACCGTAATGCGGCAAGGACCATTCGTTCGCTTGAAGATCCCCTTGAAACATTGCTCACTAGCCCCGCATTTAATCTAGACGACCTGCCTGGAATCGGTAAGGATCTTGCCAGCAAAATTACTGAGATTGTGAAACATGGTACTTTCAAAGTGCTGAGCGAACTGCGCCGTCATGTCGCGCCCAGCGTAAGGGAGTTGATGCAGCTACCCGGCATTGGGCCCAAAAAGGCTATGCTGCTGACGAACACCCTTCATATTGCATCGATCCAGGACTTGGAAGCTGCGATTAAAACGGGTCGGATCCAGACCGTCAAAGGCTTTGGCGCCAAATCCGCTGCGTCCTTAGCCCGTGCCCTCGAACTGCGAGGTCTTAGTTCAGGTCGTATGCTCATCAACGAGGCTGACGCGCTTTCCCAAAGTATCTGCGACTATCTTTCCTCAATGAAAGGGCTCGACATAAAGGTCGCTGGCAGCCTCAGACGCGGCACTGAAACCATAGGCGATTTGGATTTTGTAGCAACGGGCTCTACAGCAGCAAGTATTTTGGAGCAGCTACTGACTTTCGATCCCAAAGCTGTCATTCTGACGCATGGACCTACTAAGATTTCGCTGCGTCTTCAGACTGGACGTCAGATTGATATACGTGTTGTATCGCCCAGTGAGGCAGGTGCTGCCCTCCTCTATTTTACAGGATCTAAGGCGCACAATATCGAACTGCGCCGCTTCGCACTCGCGCAAGGACTTAAATTAAATGAGTACGGTCTCTTCCGGGACGGTGTCCGCATCGCCGGGGCGACGGAGCATGAGGTATACAACGCCTTAGGGCTCGATCCCATCCCACCCGAACTTAGGGAATCGCGCGGTGAAATCCATTTAGCCGCGAAACATCACCTCCCCGCACTGGTCGAGTTACGAGACATACGCGGTGACTATCACACCCATACGATTGCATCAGACGGCAAAAGCACTATCGCTGATCTGGCAGAACGGGCCATGCACCTCGGCTACAAGTGCCTGGCAATTACGGATCACTCTCAACGCGTTACAGTCGCTCACGGCCTCTCTCAAGAACGGCTTGCTACGCAATGGTCCGAGATTGATAGATTAGGCGCGCTCTACCCTAAGTTGCGGCTTTTGAAAGGCATAGAAGTCGACATCTTGGACGATGGATCATTGGACATCAGCACTACCATGCTCAAAGCCGCGGACTGGGTCGTAGCAGCCGTGCACTACAACCGTAACCAAAGCAGGGTAGCGATGACCAAGCGGATCGTCAGATCCCTGAAGTCCGGCGTGATTCATGCGCTTGCGCACCCAACGGGGCGGCTCATCGGCAGGCGCCCAGAACTTTCGCTCGACATGGACCAAATTGCCAAGGCGGCTGCCGATTACGGAGTAGCTCTTGAGATTAACGGACAACCAGAAAGGCTCGATCTCAACGACCGACTGATAGAGGCTACTGCGCGCCATCCAGTCGATTTCGTCTTAGCGACGGATGCGCACGCAGTGGCTGAAATGGATTTCATGCGGTTTGCCCTGCTGCAGGCCCGCCGTGGCGGACTGAGCAAAAAGCGGATCGTCAACTGCCGCTAGTCTCAATGACCGATAGTTAGGTTATGATGTCAAAGTAATCACGACCAACTGAGGCAGACCCATGAACTGTATCGAGAGAATCACGCGTTGGCGGGAGCGCAAGCCCGCGCAGCTTGCGGTATGGGATTATCACCACGGGAGCATCACTTTCGATCAATTGTTTATTAACGCTGCGGGTTGGCAGAAGCACCTGGAGGCTCATGGGTTCAAGGCTGGTGACACGTTGCTAGTCGTGGCACCAGCTAATGCGTCGGTCTATGCAGTGAGCCTAGCGGTCATCGGACTAGGCGGTCGACTCATGGCCATAGATCCCGATTTATGCAACTCCAGGGTCAGCTACGCGGTGTCAGCAGCAAGTCCCAGCATTCTTATAACATCGACTAAGCACAGGTCTCCTCTTTATATGTTGGACGATGTGACAACCATTCAGCATCGACTGACGCTGGAGTCTCATCCTTCTAGCGATGGCAGCAAATTCCGAATCGTCGACGTGGCGCCCGATACTTGCGCCTCAATCACGCTCACGTCAGGAACCAAGGGGCGACCCAAGGGAGTCATCAGGACGCACAAATTCACCCTTGATCTCGTCGATCTCCTGACTGAGGGTGGTTGCCGTGATGCCTACGACGCCCCTGACCTAACGATATTTCCAGAAATTGGCATGCTTCATCTTTTTAGCGGTCGCGGCACCATCACAGTGGGGCAAGCGGCATGCCCACGGGAGCTACGGGCAGCAGCACGATTCGCCGCCAAAGCGCAGCCAAAAACCCTCACTGCTAATGCCTCATTTTTTAAACGTATAGCTGATGTCCAAGGATTTGAAAGTCTAGCGGCAATTTATATCGGCGGATCCTGTGTCGACATTACATTAGTGGATCAGATATGCAATCGCTGGCCAGCCGCTACAATAACCCATGTATACGGATGTCGCGAGGCGGATCCCATTGCCATTGTAGACGCGCGCACGGCGGCGACTAAAGCAAGAGAGCTCGGGGAATTGAAATTGCGGTATCTCGGTGAACCCTTACCATTCCTGAAGACTTGCCTCACAGATGAAGGTTTATGGGTGTCTGGACCGAATGTATGTGCTGAAGCGCTCATTGACCCAAGTCGTGGGATAACACCTACGCCCGACGAGAACACTGGATACGCCTGGCATCTAACGAGTGACCTCATCGATGTCAAAAATGATGGCTGGTACTTCGGGGGAGACACTTCCATGCCGTCTGGTCAGTTCCAATTAGAACAAAGAGCGTACCAGGGGCTAGGACACACCAAAGCCTTTGTCAAAGCAACTCGCAGTGGTGCTAAACTTCTATTCACTGAGAGTTGTCCAAAGGACAGGACTAAGCTCATGTCTGAACTACCAGAGATATCAGGAGTTGTGGAAACAACGATACGCTACGACCACCGTAACTTGGACCAAATCGACAGGGCAGCGACGGTATGTCCACCGCGTGCACTGAAGCGATGGCAGGTTTTTACCGGCGAACGTAGTAACCTCATAGGTATCGGCCTGATAGCCGCCGGTCCCGTGTTCGGTGGTTTCACACCTCATGGTGAAACTCGCAACTACCTTTTAGCTGCACTTTCTTTTGTTTTTGTCGCCGCAGGTTTAGTGCTCGCGCGTATCATGGACGAATGTAAGGACTACGAGAAGGACTGTGTGGTTAATCCAACGCGCCCACTACCTCGGGGACTACTCACTGTGGGTGACATGCGCCTTGGTATTCACACCCTGACGGTAGCCATGACCACGATTGCTTTTTCGCTTGCCTATCTGCAGGCTACCTGGGCTGCCATCATGGGCCTCGGTGCGACCCTGTACTTGCTCTTGATGGAGCGAGAGTTTTTTGTCGGCGAAAGACTAGCTAGGTCGCCCATTGTTTATGCATTGGTTCATCAGTTGCTGATAGTCCCGCTCTACCTACTGCCACTTCTTGCCGTGCCGCGCACTGTGGAATTAAGTCCAGTGCTGATGGCTGGGTTTATCTTGGCCAACCTTGGTGGTTCGATGGCCTATGAGATTTCCCGTAAGCTCAGCCCCTTCACGGTGGCAGGTGCGGGAACTTATTTGCAGGTTTACGGCCCAAGGTTGACGAGCTACCTCCTCGTAGCCTGCGGCTTCGTCACCGTAGTTGGTAGCGTCTCCATGCGCACCGTCTATCTCAGTGCACCTGCTGCGGTTATCTTACTGGCAGCTCTGATGTACTGGCGCCGTCATCCCGAGAAATATCGTCTGGTAGAATCGGCGAGCCTACTCGTGGGTATAAGTAGCCTATGGGCTCTAACTTTGTTGTGAATTGATTGACTTTACCAAATGGAACCACAAAGCTCCTAACTCCCTGAACCTCAAGAAGTTCGATGAAGTGTCGACAACTGACGGCAGAGGAGGGTGTCATGTACAAACTCATTTTAACTTCGGTGGCCTTAACTGCACCCATAGCATGCAACAAGCTCGATAGACCGACCGCTTCGAGTGCCGCCACAAATGTGGTTTCGCGAGATCTCGTCTTTTCTGGCGTCCAGTTTACTCCGCACGATAGTCACCCATTAAAGGTAGCTCTGATCGATCGCGATCTTGACGCGCGCCTTTTTATAGCGGACGTGGGCATTGCTTCTGGCAAATTTACGCTCACCAAAGAAAAAGCCCTAGTCGATGGACATCGCTACTTCCTTGACTACTACGCCGATGTCAACGGCAACCAAAGTTGCGACGCCCCGACTACAGATCATGTCTGGCGCATTCCTATTGATACCGTTACGAGTAATATCAGTATCACTGATACGCACAAGATGAATTTTCATGATTCTTGCTCGTCCTTCAGGGATGTTTATGCTGGTCCCACAGGTGACATGACCGTACTCATAACAGGTCGCTTGCTACTTGGCGATAGTGTAACCGATGCTCGGGGCATCACTCCTGGACAAGCATTAGTTGGGGCAAACGTGTTTGTGGAGGGCTTTGCCGATCAAGACACCGTGACAGATAGTACTGGGGCTTTTCGCCTATCTATCACCATGCCGCGTGATCAAGCCTTGCTTGCGACGGAGCGGCGTCTCATCATGTGGTACACCCAGCCGAAGCCGGGAAAAACATCAGCCGACTGGGATCTGGCTGACGCACGCTTTGGCGCGACTAAATCAGTCGCACTGAGCTCCAACCTAAATATCGGCGATCAAAAGCTTCAGTATACTAAGGCAGTCAATTTCAGGGTGCTGAGTTCTGTCGACCAAAACGGCATCAGCACGTGCTGGATCCACAGTAAAACCCTAGGTTCAAACCTAGTCATATGGTCGGGCACAGATGGCACCTATACCGTCGACTATCTGCCGCCCGGCTCCTACGACCTAGCGGTCGTATGCCCCGGCTATCAAAACGCAACGACGACCGTGACGGTGGGTGAGTCTAACGCCCGCAGCGCCAGCGACACGGCTCCCGATGTCATACTCACGCCTACGCCTTAAGAACGGCCAATTAGCGGCACCATGGAGTGCCGCCTACGGTCACGAAGCAGTTACCACGAGCGTTCAGAAAACCACCCATGCCGCCGGAGTGACCTGTCGTACTGCAGCCGGAGGCAAACGCTGTCATACCGAGCAGGATAGCGATCAACCAGGTTTTAGGACTCACCTTAAGAGACTTTGTGTGCATGTGATACCTCTATACGATGGCCAGGATGGGCCAGGAAAATTTGTCCGGCGACATACCAACCTGTCTGCATGCACTATGCCAGGGTCCGAGACTCGATTTTGCCAATAAATCTGTGTGCCTACAAAGGCACTCCAACGTCCAGGTTATAGACACTGTTTAACGCCAAGCCAATGTGCAGGCTGTTCACCTGGCGGTGGTGCTTAGAGGGCTTTCTCCCTAACTGTCATGGGAATACCGTTGATCGTGCACCGAATTTTGGCGCCGTGTCCGAGCGGACTTTCGCTACGGTAGGCGAATCTCAAAGTTGCGCCGCGCGGCACTTTCGACCACGCAAGCGCGCTAGTGCTATATTCATGGCTCAATTGACCGACCTCCTCAAAGTCGCGTCCTGCAGGCCATGAACTTAGGGACTCAAATTTGAGATGATGGTCACAGTCTAGACGCCAATTGAGCAAATCCGCCTCAGTTGGATTGTGCAATTCAAGGAAACCGGAATGATCGTCCGCCTTGAGAAAGCTCAACTCCATAAATGGCGTGCGCTTGACTCGCGTAAGCGTCATCGACGTTGGGCCGCTGGTCAAATTCGGTACAGTGATGACTACTTCAAGCGCATCATTAGAGACTACTGCCCCACCGGCAAGGACATTAACCCCAAAGGGGCCAACGTTGCATCCCCCGCCGGTCGTAGCAATTGCAGTTGAATCTCTGTTGTTATGTACTGACATCTGTGGCGTACCTTCGTAAAAATCACCGTGCCAGCGAACCATGATCCTATCGTCGTCGGCTATCAGCATGGGATCACCGTTCGTCGGTGCAACATGCTGACACGCCAGCTGGGCCCGAAGTGCATTGTTGATCGCTACGTGAAATTTGCGACCCGTACCTAATTCCAGCAACGTTGCTAATTGGCGCTCGGGATGCTGGAGATCGACAGTATCAGCATAAAGTTCATAGCGTCCTGCTGAGGTATCGACGACACAGAGGGGCTCACGGAGCAGAGGCTCTGTCGCCGTATCCAAAGCGCTGATATGACCTATCGAAACCGCGTGGGTGAATAGGTTCAGGACATGATTGCCTTGAGCCTCCTTCAACTTGCCATGCAGCTTGTGGTAGCAACGTCGATTGATCAGCTCACTCATGGCATTAGAGGCTGGATCTATTGTGCCATTGGGGCGTCTTACTTTGGCTGCGTTGATCCAATCTAAAAACGCAGCTACGCGTGTATAAACTCCAGGGTGGCCAACTTGAGCACAACTCTCACCCCAGCTGACGACACCAATGAGACTAGCCATGCCAGAGCTATCCGAAACAAAAAGAGGACCACCAGAATCGCCGTGACAACTATCAATCCCACCATTTTGGAGATAACCAGCGCATAATTGTTTGGAACTAAGACGGCTGTAACGCCCGCCAAGACTTTTACAAAGCTCATCAGCAATGAGGGGCACGGTCGCTACTTGCGCCGTGCTTGGCGGCAGATTGCCATAAGAACTGCGACTCCCCCACCCGATTACCTGAGCGAATTCAGGAAGAACGGCTGGCTGATCGACCTTAATCGGCGTTAATTGCACCCCGACATCAGCGTCGGCCAGAAATGTAGGCTCGTATTTTATTAAAGCGATATCGGCCCCATGATCACCGCGGAGAAAGTCGGGATGAATCTCAATTTCACTCACTTTAACGCGCGCTGCTTCAAAGTGATGCTGTGACCAGTCGTCGGATCCGACAAGCCAAAGATCGCGACTACGCATCTTTACGCAGTGACCGGCGGTGACTGCTAGTCCTGGCTCTATAACCGTGGCTCCGCAAAAAGGACCGCGCTGACCCTCCTCGATTAAGCCGACTACGAAGTGGTGCTCAAGATCTTGAGAACCGCCGATAATACGGGCGCTATTGATTGACCTTTGCGGCTGAGCCTGAGCTGTAGCCGCCAGGGAAAGTAAACTCAGTAGTGCTAAACCAGAATGCTTCATGGCGTCTCGTCCTTGAGAAAGCGCAAAATCATTTGGATCATCAGGTGCTATCATAAGCACCCACCTGAATTCATTCCACAAAGAACCTTTGTTTGCCAATTAAGTTAGTGTAAAGATTTTCTGCACTGTTAACTCTGTGCTACACTCTCGTATTACAAGATAAATCCGTCCCATTTAGAACTTTATGCCAAGCAAGTCGTGGTCTGGAGCGGCCAGGAATCTTTGCGGAGGGGGCTGCACTTGGACTATTTTTCGACCCTCAACTATAGCCTCGCTAACGAGGACTCGTCGGTGGAACTAAGCATCCTCCCCCCGGCAACAGCAAACGTCGTTGTTGTTGCCGGCAGCGGGGCCAGAGTGCTGCCTCTTTTTGCAAAAAATCCGCGTCGCGTGGTATGTGTTGACGTATCACCGGCGCAGCTCCAATTAACCGAACTCAGAATTGCGGCAGCAAGATCGCTGACGCTGAGCGATTTCCGCGATTTTTTCGGCTACAGCGCCACAGATATCGGCTGGCAGCGACGCCGATCGCTATTCTACCAGTTACAGCTATCGCGCGCCGCTCAAGAGGGCTTAGGCGCGATTTTCAATCACAACGGTTGGCAGCCAATCATCTACCTCGGACGCTGGGAGAGGGCTTTTAGGAAGCTGGCATCATTGGCGGGTAAAGTGATAGGTCCTAAAGCCATGGCCATCATGAATTGTCAGTCACTGGATGAGCAGCGCGGCTATCTGAAAACCAAGTTTCCGCATTGGCGCTGGCAATTAGCCATCGCCCTGATTGGTCAATCGTACGTGTTCAATCGCATGCTTTATGGCAGCCAGCTCCCCAGCCTCAACCTGGCTCGCAGCGATTATCGCTATTTCAGAGAACGTTTGGCCAAGACACTGGACGTATGTCCAGCTCGGGAAAACTTCTTTTTGCGTATCCTCATGCAGGGCCAACTGCCTGACCTTGACGGGCTGCCACTCGAATGTAGCGCGACCCTCTATGAAGCCATACAGCTAGGGATCGATTCCAGCGAGGTTCACTACGTTTGCTCAGATCTTTACGATTACCTAGCGCAAAACCCGGGATGTGCAGATTTTGTCTCCCTCTCCGATACACCGTCTTATGCCGAGTCGCGGAAATCTCACATCGACTCAACGCCCCTTGCGGCTGCCAGCAACCTAGCGACCCATCTTTCTACGGGACTGGCCAAGGGCGGTCTTGCCGTAGCTCGCTACTTCCGCCATCGCCCAGAAACGATGAGGCATCAGTCGTTAATCGACGTCACTAGCCGCTATATGCACGCAATTGAACGCGAATTAACTTGTATCTACGGCATCGATGTGTTTCAAAAGTCGGCGTGATTAGGAGTGGTTCATCTTGTTTCAATCGGTTTTAGACGTCGCCCATGCTATGCAAAATGCGGTCGCGCCTGTATTTCTCATCATGGGTGCAGGCACGCTCTTAGCCTCGATGTCAGTGCGTTTTGGCCGCGTCATCGACCGTGCTAGAGCCATCATGGATAACGAGGCTCTAGACTGGGATGAGCTTCGCGTGCTTCACAGACGGGCCAAGCTGCTCCAGCGCACCATATTACTCAACTCAGCTAGTATTTTTTGCGTGGCCCTCACGATTTTTGTGATCTTTGGCAGTCTAGTATTTGATCTTTATTTGCCGGTCGTCGTGCCGACTCTATTTTCACTGAGCGTCCTACTCCTGATAGCCGCGCTCGCACTGTTCATTAAGGATTTTGCGATTTCACTTAGAGTACTCGAATCCCAGCTGCATGCATGCCGTCAAAGGCAGCATACGAAGGTCAGCTAAATATTGCACTCACGGATGGGGGAGTTGCGTGCCTGGTAAACCCTTAATTGATATTTCTCCGTCTATCAGCCCGCGTCTAGCTGTTTGGCCAGGTGACATCGGGTTTAACCGCCAGGTCCAGCTGGATATGGCGGCCGGGGCTAATTTAACCCTCTCTAGTCTGAGCACCACGGTACACCTCGGCGCTCATGCTGATGCTCCAAGTCATTTCAGCCAAACTGCTCCCTCCATAGATGAGGTCGATTTGGCGCCATACCTGGGACCTTGTACGGTGATCACGTGCAATAAGCCTCGCGGTGCGCTCATCGAAGCATTTGACGTGACGCCGGTGCTCACCAAGGGGGCCAAACGCGTCCTA
>VGTI01000089.1 GCA_016874735.1 Deltaproteobacteria bacterium | reverse complement strand
TAGCAGGTGTCTCGTCTATCTTCAAAGTGGGTGGAGCTCAGGCTGTTGCTGCCCTGGCCTACGGCACGGCCTCCGTACCAAAGGTCGATAAGATTTACGGTCCCGGTAATGCCTACGTCACCTGCGCCAAGTCGCTCGTATCGCAAGATCCGCGCGGTGCCGCATCGGATTTGCCTGCAGGTCCGTCCGAGGTCTTAGTGGTCGCCGATGCTAGAGCCAATGCAGAATTTATAGCAGCTGATCTCCTTTCTCAGGCGGAGCACGGTCGTGACTCTCAGGTCGTTTTGGTCACAACTTGTGAAAGTATCGCCGCCGCAACTTTGAGGGCCCTGGAGGTCCAGCTGGCGCAGTTATCGCGCCGCGATATCGCTATTGAATCGTTGGCCAAGTCATTGATCATCGTCGTCGGTTCTACGGACGAGGCCATGGATGTTGCCAATGCCTATGCTCCTGAGCATCTGATTCTTCAGATTGAGGATGCCGGTCGCTGGGTCAGCCGCGTCAAACACGCGGGTTCTATTTTTGTTGGTCCCTGGTCACCCGAGTCGGTGGGAGATTACGCCAGTGGCACCAACCATGTGCTCCCCACTTATGGCCTTGCGCGGAGCCACGGTGGCCTATCTATCGAGTCGTTTATGAAATCCATGACCGTGCAAGAACTTAGTCCCAGTGGACTACGCGATATAGGTCCAACCGTTGAGACTCTTGCCACGATGGAGGGGCTCGATGCGCATGCTAAGGCCGTCAGTGTGCGATTGCGTGCTCTACGCAGCGGTGACGAGCTGACACAGCGTGGAGTACAACTGCTATGACTTTTGATGCCACAATTTTAGCGCGACCAGCGATTGTTTCGATGAAGGCCTATGAGTCTGCACGGAGCCAAATGACCGCCTCCACGGCGCAGATCTATATGGACGCCAATGAACTCGCTCACGATGCTCAGGAGGACTTGGCGCGATATCCAGATCCGCAGCCACGAGAGTTAGTGACCTTTGTCACGCAGCGGTTTGCGGTGCCGCAGTCGCAGCTGTTTCTAGGGGCAGGTGTGGACGATGCTATTGATGCCTTGTTGCGGGTTTTCTGTGAGGCTGGTCAGGACAACATTCTGATCACGCCACCGACCTACGGGTTTTATTCCGTGGCGGCAGCGATCCAAGGGTGCGGTGTACGTGAGGCTCCCCTGCGTGGCGAGTCCTTCGACCTGGACGAGGTGCAGATTCTTAAGTCTCTTGACGCCAATACAAAACTCGTATTTGTTTGTAATCCAAATAACCCCACGGGCAACACTTTTAGCAGCGATCGCTTGCTACGGCTTGCTCGTGAAATTGGCGAGCGAGCGCTCTTGGTGGTTGACGAGGCCTATATCGAGTTTAGTCGTGAGCGTAGTTTGGTGGCGGCGGTTGCTAGCACCCCTAATCTCGTCGTGTTGCGTACTCTTTCTAAGGCTTGGGGCCTTGCGGGGGTTCGCCTCGGATCCGCGATAGCGGGAGAGAGTGTCATCAAACTCATGCACAAGGTGCGCGCCCCATACCCCATCGCTAGACCCGCTGTGGCGGCTGCCAGCGCGGCGCTTTTACAATTGTCGCCCGCAGCACTCACTGCGCGCACGTTAGCCGTTGCGGCAGAGCGAGAGCGTCTAGGGGCACGTCTGAGAGAGCTGGATTTTGTTCTGAAAGTTTATCCAAGTGAGGCCAATTTCATACTCGTGCGCGTTAAGAGTGCGCGGGATGTGATGCAGCGCACTGCCGCACGCGGTATTATTCTACGCAATCGTAGCAACGAACGGGGGCTAGCGGACTGTGTGCGGATTAGTATCGGAACGCGCCGCGATAACGATGCTCTGCTAGAAGCACTAACTGCTGAGGTGCAGCCATGACGGGGACTAAAAGGGTTGTTTTTATAAAGGCGGCCGATGTGGTCGCTGGTGCCGGTAGAGATGAGGCACCCATAGTGCAGGCTATGGTCATCCCAGCGCTGCACCAGTTGCAACGAGCAGGCTTTACTTTACTCATCGACGGCGTCGGTGCTGAGTTTGGTTCTGCACGGAACCTGCTTAAAGCCCAAGGTCTGAGCTTTTTTGAGCTTGCAGCGATGGACCTAGCACATGGGCGACCCAACGTCTTCATGTACCGTGAACTCCTCGGTGGAGCCTCCCTCGACACAGGCCGTTCAGCCGTGATCGGCGATACGCAGGTAGATCAACTTTTTGCTGCAAATCTTGGCGTCAATCGTTACGAGATCGGTGGCCAAGAGATTCCCGATTGGGGAGCTCTCGCTGAGCAGTTAGTGACACGACCACGCATGGCGAAGACTCAAAGGCGCACGGGTGAGACTGATATTACCATTGCGGTCAATCTTGATGGAGACGTGAACCGTAGTCTCGTCAGCACAGGTCATGGATTTTTTGACCATATGCTAGCTCAGCTAGCGCGTCACAGTGGTATTGAAATGCAGATCGCGGTCACAGGTGATCTGCATGTCGATGAGCACCATACGGTAGAAGACACAGCGTTGGCCTTGGGTGACGCCTTGAGAGCCGCTCTTGGTGATCGCTTTGGTATCGAGCGCTACGCCTTTGTGATGCCGATGGATGAAACCAGAGTTAATGCTGCACTCGATCTTAGTGGGCGACCAACGTTGGTTTGGGCAGCGGACTTTGGACGCTCTGAGGTTGGAGGACTTCCGACAGAAATGGTGCCACATTTCTTTAGGTCTCTGGCGGAACGCCTTGGTGCCACCTTGCATGTCGAGGTGAGGGGCGAAAATACCCATCACATGGTGGAAGGTGCTTTTAAAGCTGTCGCTAAGTGTTTGGGTCGAGCTGTGAGTCTCAGTGCTAATGCTAGTGTGCCATCGACGAAAGGTGTCCTATGATCGCCATTGTCGACACCGGCGGTGCCAACCTTAAGTCCGTGGTAAATGCACTCGAGCGACTCGGCGCATCGCATTGTTTGACCTCCAATCCGGTCCAGATTGCTGGTGCAGATCAGGTCATCTTGCCAGGTGTGGGAGCCGCACGCGAAGCGATGCGCCGTCTCGATGCTGCGCAATTGATACCGGTGCTACGTAACCTGAAGCAACCAGTGCTCGGTATCTGTCTTGGTATGCAGCTACTCTTTGAGAGTTCCGAGGAAGGCGACGTCGCGTGCTTAGGTTTGATCCCTGGTCGAGTGGTGAGGCTTAAAGATGATCCATTGGCGCGGGTGCCGCACATGGGCTGGAATCATTTGCAGCGTCGCGACTCCGCCGAACCCTTGCTCGCGGCAATACAGGATGATGATTGTTTTTATTTCGTCCATAGTTTTCGCGCTCCTGATGGGCCCTGGGTCAAGGCAGTGACGGAGCACGGTGAGCTTTTGCCTGCCGTGGTTAGTTATGGCAACGTCAAAGGTGTGCAGTTTCATCCGGAAAAAAGTCAGGGTCCTGGAGCGCGTCTACTAAGCAACTTTGTGAGGAGCACTGTCCTATGCTAAATCTCTATCCAGCCATAGATTTGCTGCGCGGTCGTATCGTGCGTCTGCGTCAAGGACGCTTTGACCAAGTAACCGAATATGGGGACAATCCCGTCGCCGTGGCGCAGTCGTATGCCGCAGCCGGTGCGACGTTTTTACATATAGTGGATCTAGACGGTAGCCGTGATGGAGCAGCGATTCAAGCTGATCTGATCCGCGATATCGTCCGTAACTCCGAACTAAGCGTGCAAGTTGGTGGCGGCATTCGCACGATCGAGACGGCCGCAGCATACATCGAGTCGGGCGTTAGCCGGGTCGTCATCGGCAGTTTAGCGGCGCATGCTCCCGAGCAGGCGAGCGAACTGATTCGACTGCTTGGCCCCGAGCGGGTGACATTGGCTGTTGATGTTCGTAGCTCTCAGAGTGGCTTTGCCTTGGCTGTTCAGGGATGGACCGAGGCGGCTTCGGTAAGTCCGTGGCGCCTCATCGAAAGCATCACCGAACTGGGCGTCGATCATATACTCTGTACCGATATTGGGCGGGACGGCGAGCTCACGGGTCCTAACCTAGATCTTTATCGCGAACTTCTTACGCGGTTCCCAGGCCTTAAATTATTGGCCTCTGGTGGCGTCGCTAGCCTGGACGATCTCAGGCGACTAGCCAAAATCGGCGCCAGCGGTGCCATCGTCGGTAAGGCACTATACAGTGGTGAGTTTAGTTTGGAGGAGGCTTTGCGGTGCTGCGCAAACGGCTAATACCATGTCTGGATGTACGCGACGGTATGGTGGTCAAAGGCGTGAAGTTCGCTGACCACGTGGTCATGGGGGATATCGTCGCGTTAGCCCAGCGTTACCGTGACGCTGGCGCCGACGAGCTCGTGTTTTACGATATTAAAGCAAGCACCGTTGGGGCCACAGTTGCACGCTCTTGGATTGAACGTGTGGCAGCGATCCTTGACATACCGTTCTGTGTGGCAGGTGGTATTCACGATGTTGCCAGCGCTCGTGCCGTCCTGGCGGCGGGAGCTGACAAGGTATCGGTAAATTCAAAGGCATTAGCGCGCCCTGAGCTCATTACGGAACTCGCAGAGACCTTTGGTAGTCAGGCCGTCGTTGTCGGCGTTGATTCCAGAACTGCCAGCGATGATCCCGGTGACTGGCAGGTTTACCAGTTCACAGGGAGCGCCTCTACCATGCGCGGAACTGGCCGCCGAACCCTTGACTGGGTGCGCGAGGCTGAGGAGCGCGGAGCTGGCGAAATCGTCCTTAACTGTATGGATCAAGACGGTGTGCGGACGGGATACGACTTAGAACAACTCCGGGCGGTGCGGGCAGTCGTCAGGATTCCGCTTATTGCATCCGGTGGGGCAGGGGCACTCGAGCACTTTGCCGCTGTTTTCAGAGATGCCGACGTGGATGGTGCCCTGGCGGCTGGAGCGTTCCACGCCGGTACACTGACCGTGAGTCAGGTTAAGGAATACTTACGAAGTCAAGGTATCGAGGTGCGGCAGTGAATATACAGCGAAGTGTCAGTACTAATTTTGCAATGGACCAAGTTGATTTTGCTAAACAGGCGGGACTGGTACCGGCAGTGATCCAGGATCATGCCAGTGGCGAAGTGCTGATGCTTGGTTATATGAATCAAGAGAGTCTTACGTTAACCCTGACGAGCGGCGATGTGACTTTCTACAGCCGTAGCCGGTCAAAGCTATGGCGCAAGGGCGAGACCAGTGGTCACGTGCTACGTGCTAAATCCATCTCATTAGACTGCGACCGCGACACGCTGCTAATTAAGGCCGAGGCTCTGGGGCCAACCTGCCACACGGGCAGTGTTAGTTGCTTTTCCGAAAATGCAGCCTCAACTTTTGCGACGTTACCTAAACTGTGGACTAAAATTGTTGAGCGCGCAGCCGCAGCCGACACCACGAGTTCCTACACGGCAACACTGTTGGCCGCAGGGATCCAGCGCCAAGCACAAAAGGTGGGTGAAGAAGGGGTCGAAGTGGCACTTGCTGCGGTAGCAGCAGATGATCAGGCCCTACTTGGCGAGAGTGCTGACTTGCTCTACCATCTACTGGTATTACTGCGCGGCCGCGGTCTTAGTTTGGACCAAGTCTGCCGCGTCCTAGACGAGAGAGCTCGTTAAACTGGGCGCTCACCAAAATACGCTTTAGCCTCGTTCATCAGTCCCAGAAATGCCTGTGCATCGCGGCTTTTAATCGCGCGCGCGTAGCTGTCGAGTGATTGTGCTAGGAGACCGAGCATTTTGGGGCTGTAACTGTTTTCAGTCTGTATTTCATAGTAGAGGGCTGGATTTTCCATCGTCACAGGAATGGTCACGCCGAGCTGTGCATTGAACGTGGTCGATGCCGCCCCACGTAGGTTAGAGAAGCTCACTTCGCCTTTTGCTAATACATCGGCAAAAACTAAATTACTCAGGTGCGATAGTCCAAGCACATAGCTCATAAGCTCATCGTGCCGTTCCAACGAAACTTCGGTGATGTGGGCCGTTGTCGATTCAAACAGGGCACGCACTTCGTGAGTGACCTTAGCGTCGCCGACGTCGCAGATCATGACGTTGCGGTCGACCAGTACCTCGACATCCGGTCCAAACATCGGGTGTGCAGAACCGATGCGCAGACCAGCCGTCTGCGCCGCTTTGAGCGCGCTCATGAGCGGCGTCTTGAGAGAACAAATGTCAAACACAAGGGCTTTGGTTTTGAGCCTTGTGAGTTCCTCGATGATTTCAGACGTGATACTGATTGGGGTGGCAAGGACAATGACGTCCGAGTCACAGGCTGCGGCCAGTGAACTGAGTAGCGGGTAGCGTGAATCCTTGTTACTGCCGCTGGGCTGGTCGACGTGGCTAACGTGGTCGCCAAAGGTATCAAAAAAATCTGAGATCCAGCGCCCCATCCGGCCGCGCCCCCCGACCACGGTGACCCGTCGCGCTGGTCCGTGGTGGTGCCGTTGACGCTGGGAGCGGTCGTCATCCTGGGCGATCACCGCATAGCGAATCAGCAGTCGCGATAGTTCCTCGGCCAAACTTGAGTAGATGCCCAACGTGCTCGCCTTGCTACGGCTTCGCTCGAGGACGGCCTTCTCTACCTGGTAGTCTTTGATCGGGAGATTGGCGGCGAATTTTATTTGGCCGATTTCCTCTGCTAGGCGGAGGCGCTGCGCGACGAGCTCTAAGAGCTGGTCGTCAATGGCGCGGACCTGGTCCCTTAAGGTGGAGAGTTTAGCCGTCATATCCACGTGATGCTCATGTGATGCCCATGTGATAACTATGTGATAATCAGGGGTTCTCGACCCTTTAGCTAGGTATAGCGTACCTGTGGCCTCGAGGCGACAGCGAACTTGTCGATTCGTGAGAGGAGTGGCATAACTGGGCCACGTTACCGCGCAGCACCTGATAGCACTTTGGAGCATTTTATGAGCATGCCGCAGACGCCCCGATTTCACCTTGGTGTGGATACTTTGACAACGGAGCGTCTGGTTACGCTAGCGCGGACCCCCAACCCTCCGGTGGCGGTGACGCCCCAAGCTTGGCAGAGACTGGATGGGTTTCGCGCTCACGTAGACGCAGTGCTGACTCAGGGCAACACAGTTTACGGGATCAACACCGGCTTTGGCTTCCTCTCCGACGTAGCCATACCTCCGGTAGATCTGGCGCAACTGCAACTCAATCTGGTGCGTTCCCATGCTTGTGGCGTCGGCGATTACTCCGCCGACGAAGTAGTCCGCGCGCTCTTGATCCTGCGAGCGCATTCCTTCCTCCTTGGATTTAGCGGCGTGCGGGCCGAGGTCGTGCGTCAAGTGCTACTATTTCTGGAGCACGATATCCTGCCAGTCGTGCCCTGTCAGGGCAGCGTCGGGGCATCAGGCGACCTGGCGCCACTGGCCCAGCTCGCCCTTGGCTTACTAGGGGAGGGTGAGGTTAAGTGGCGTGGGGAGACATTACCAGCGGCGCGTGTGCTTGATCAGCTGGGGATCGCACCCCTAAAACTGGCCCCCAAAGAGGGCTTGTCGCTTATCAACGGGACGCAGTACATGACGACCTTGGCGGCATTCGCAGTCGAGGAAGCAAAGACACTGGCGCGCAGTGCTGACATTGCCGCAGGGCTGAGTCTGGACGCTGTGCGTGGCACAGTCGCGGCTTACGATGCGCGGATCCATGCGGCGCGGCCGCACCGTGGTCAGAAATTAGTGGCGGCCAACATGCTGCGCCTTTTTGCCCAGACTGATTCCATCATGGAGAGCCATGCTCACTGCGGGAAAGTACAGGATCCATATAGTTTCCGCTGCGTGCCGCAGGTGCACGGCGCTAGTCGCGATACCATCGCGTACTGCGAATCAGTCGTTAACACTGAGCTGCAAAGTGTGACCGATAATCCGCTCGTCTTTGACGGCGGTGATTTCGTGAGTGGTGGCAATTTTCATGGTCAGCCCGTGGCATTCGTTATGGATTTTCTAGCCATCGCTGTCGCAGAGATCGGTAGTATCTCGGAGCGCCGCATTGAGAAGATCACAAACCCTCACCAAAGCGGTCTACCCGCCTTCGCGACGCGCAATAGTGGGTTAAATTCGGGCTTTATGATTCCGCACGTAGTTGCTGCATCGCTGGTATCCGAGAATAAAGTCCTATGTCACCCTGCCAGTGTCGACAGCATTCCAACGTCCGCTGATAAAGAAGATCACGTGAGCATGGGACCAATTGCAGCGAGAAAAGCGCGTAGCGTCATTATTAATGTCCGTAACATCCTCGCTATCGAGTATTTAGCCTCCACTCAAGGCCTAGACTTGCTGGCTCCACTCAAGCCATCAACCATCTTAGCTGTAGTCGTGAACGAGGTCAGATTTAGGGCGCCTGCAATGGACACGGATAGGTCCCTTCAGCGCGAGATTCGTGCGGTCGCGGATTGGCTGAGCGAAGATGGCCCTGCAGCCAAATTGGCAGCGGCTGGTTGTCAGATCCAGTAGGTGCCGTAGGCCTTTGGGCGTCGTTGACCGTCGGTGACTGTAGTGGCCAAATTAACCTGGTCATTTCAGTTGGTTCCAACTTCACTTTGGTATCCCTGCGCCATACTGGCTGCTTAAAAACATTTTAAAATTGTTTATTTTTCAAGAAATCAAAAAATTTCTATTGAAACCTTCCTGAATTCTGCGCTACGTGAGGTGCAGATTGATTGGAGGTTACCCCATGAATAAACAAGTTATGAAGATCGTGTTTGGTGCTTTGCTCGTCACCGCGTGTGGCAGCGAAGCGAAGAAGTCCGAGAACGTTGCAGCCAGCCTACCAGCTGCTGCTATCGTTCGTGTTCCTGTCGACGCTAAGGGCCAAGAAGACGCCAGCAAAGCAGAGCTGCGCGTTCAACAAACCGGCTCCAAAGTTGAGACCCAAGAAGACGTAGTTGCAGCGTTCAACAGCGGTAACGCAGTTGCTGACGTGAAGCAAAGCACTGAGCTAGACGGTGGCGTTTCCACCCAAGCATGGTGCTACCGCAACTACGGCTACGGTTACGGCTACAGCTACTACCCGTCCTACTACTCCTACGGTAACTACTACAACTACGGCTACGGTAAGAGCTACTACGGCTACGGCTACAAGTACTACTACTACGGCAGAGGCTGGTAATTTTAGCTACTTCACTGCCGCATGTATCAAAGGTACCTGCGGCAGTGTTTACCGTCCGGTAGTTCGATGTTACATCGATTCTTAAGCATGATGGCGCTGTTCTGCTGCAGTCCTCATGCTTTTTCTTTTCCTTCTGATAGTTTCGCTCCCTTACCCCCGACGCGGAATGAGACGGCTAATCCATTGCATTGGGAGGAGCTCAGTGAGGCGGAGTCTGTCACGTTTTTTGCGCCAGGAAATCAGATTTTATCCCAAGATCATCCGGTCCGCCTGAGGCTGCAGTCTTGGAGCGATGCCCTCTATGCGCAACTCGAGAAGCGTTGGCCTGCCCGGTTTCGTGATAGTAGTGGGAAGGTTGTCCTGCCGCGGCCTATCGTCCGCGTCGAGCGGAGTGTCAAACCCGAGGCGCACGTATCGGCGGCGACCGTATGTTATGCGGCTAAAATAAAATTTGCCTCAGACACCGGTCAAGACAATGGTAAGGGCAGCGGAATCCCACAAGTCCTACTGCTGAATGACAAGGGCACCGTGGGTGTCTTTGAAAAATCTAAAGTTTCGTGCATAGACCGGTTGGACCGAGCCTTCAGGGTTGATGATCTGAGGGAGCTCATTGGCTCCGTGCGCTGCGACGTCCATGTGGAAGAACAAGCCGACGATGGTTCCCTAGGCCAAACGCTGGTGATCGGCTCTGATTGCAAGATCCCCGCATCAGCAACGGCGACTGATATCCAGGGCATCATGTTGAGATCAATGGCTCAAGAGGTAACCATAACCACAGGGTTGTTAGCCATCATGCCCAACGAAGGTGCGCTGATCTACA
>VGTI01000088.1 GCA_016874735.1 Deltaproteobacteria bacterium | reverse complement strand
ACCAATCGCCAAGTGTTGACGCTGTTTATCAAGCAGGGCGTCTACATCGGCATCATTGGTGGCCTCATAGGCATGGTACTGGCCATGGCTATTAGCGCCATCTTGGAGCGCTACCAGTTTGTCGATTTGCCTGATCTCTATTTGTTGGCACGCTTGCCTGTGTCGTATGAATGGTGGGTTTATGCCGTCGTCGGCGTCGTTAGTTTGGTGATCGCCGTGGTGGCAGGTTTATTTCCAGCCTGGATCGCTAGCAACGTGAGTCCTGTTGAGGGATTCCGCGGCAATGAAGGGTCGTGACGCGGACATCACGCATGATCGAGTTAACAAGTTGCGGCAGTGTTTGCTTAGGACGCCTGCAAGTGATAGATTTTTGTGATCTGATGATGCTTTGAGCGAGGATTTAGACTAGTGACCCAAGCCCGCGCCGATAAGTCTAAACAGGCTGCCGAAGACACTAATGAGCGCAAACCTGCTAAGAGGCTGCCGCGTGAGAGCTTGAAGCTGCAGTTTGCTGGCGAGTTGGTGCTGGTACGTAATTCTCATCGTGAGCTGTCTGGACTTTTTCGTCGGTATGAGGCGCTTTTTGAGGCTTTCGCCAATATGGAAAAGGCGGAGCGCATCATTAATTACCGCTTTCTCAATGCTCTCATGCTGACCAGCCACGCCAAGAAGTCGGAGACGGTGGATGAGCGCAAAAAGCTGTTCGATCTTAAAAATCAGCTCTTTCTCAGTATGGCCAATGACCGTGAGCTACGGCGTAAGCTTGCTTTCAAATATCTGGTGTCCAAACACTTCCGCGTCACCGAGTTTTGTGAGACTTGCACCGAGCGCAATACGGCCGAGGGTATCAAGCGGCACCAGTGGAAGTTTTGCAAGAACTGCAAAATTGACCGCAACTTCTACAACGTCGTATCGATGCACCATAAGTTTAACGACGGGTCGGCGACGCTATTCCTGAGCAACGATCTCATGGGTGAGCTCAAGGGATTACAGATCACACGCAAGGGCAAGCTTGAGGAGGTGACGGAGGAGGCTATGTTCCAACGTTACCACTACAACGTCCGCAACCTCGACGCCATCGAGCTTAAATCCGTGCTTGATTGGAATAAGCGGCTACTCGCCGGTAAGTAGTGCGGCAAGTAGCTCGCTCAGCAATCAGTCACCAAAGATTTTTTGGAAAAAGCCGCTGCCATGACCACCGGCATCCTCGCCTGAGATTTGGGCAAAGCGTTCGAGCAGTTCTTTCTGCTCCTTGCTCAGCTTGCGCGGCACCACCACCTCAAACTGCACGTGGAGATCGCCGCGGCCTATGCCTTTGAGATGCGGCACGCCGGCACCAGGTATCGTGATCCTATGCCCATGCTGCACACCGGCTGGGACATCGATCGTCTTGTCACCGTCGAGAGTGGGAATGATGAGCTTGCTACCAAGGGCTGCCTGCGCCATACCGATGCCACGACGCAGTACGAGATCGTCCTCGTCGCGCTCGTACAGTTTACTCTCCTTCACGTGCAGGACTACGTAAAGGTCACCCGAGGGTGCGCCCCCGCTGCCCGACTCACCCTCGCCGCCGACGCGGAGTCTGAGACCTGTGTCCACACCGGCAGGGATCTTAACGGAGAGCTTCTTCTTCTCCATCTGGACGCCACGCCCGCCACAGGGCTTGCACGGTTTGGTGATAGTCTCACCCTCACCGCGGCAGGCTGGACATGCCGTTTGGATCGCAAAGAATCCTTGGCTGCGCCGGACTTGACCGACACCGCCGCAGGTACGGCAAGTTTGCTTGCCACCTTCCTCAGCACGGGATCCATGACAGGCGTCGCACTCGTTGGCGCGCTCGAATTCTAGCTCTTTCTCGATACCGCGGACGGCATCCTCAAACTCAATCGTCAGGTCGTAACGTAGGTCGGCACCACGGCGACCGCGGCCACCACCTGGACGACCACCACCGCTAAAGCCGAAGAACTCCTCAAAAATACTCCCGAAACTTGAGAATACATCACCAACATCCTGAAAGCCCTGGAAGCCCTGCCCCGAGAGTCCCGCATGTCCGAACCGATCGTAGGTCGCCCGCTTTTGGCCGTCGCTTAGGACCTCGTAGGCCTCGGAAGCCTCCTTAAACCTAATCTCTGCCTCTTGATCGCCAGGGTTGCGGTCCGGGTGATATTTCAAGGCGGCTTTGCGGTAGGCCGCCTTGATCTCGACCTCAGTGCAAGTGCGTTCGACGCTCAAAATTTCGTAATAATCACGTTTCGTAGACATGGACTCTTTACTCAAATTGGCTGGCTGTGCCTCGATAAGTCAAATGGCTCAGCTCTGATCTTTAAAATCTGATCCCTAAAACCTAATCCTTAAAGCTATGCTCGGCCGCCGGGAAGGTGCCGCCCTTAACATCCTCGTCGTAGGCTGTTAGAGCGTCTTTGACGACCTTGCCCAAGTTAGCATACTTTTTTAAAAACTTGGGCTTAAACTCCTCATCAAAACCAAGCAAATCATGCAACACCAGGATCTGACCGTCACATTTGGGTCCAGCCCCAATGCCAATCGTCGGAATCTTAAGTGCAGCGCTGATCCGCCCAGCTAGCTCCGCCGGCACCATCTCTAAAACCAAAGAAAATATGCCCGCCTCCTGCAAAGCCAAGGCGTCATCCATGATGCGCTTAGCCGCCTCGTCTCCCCGACCTTGGACGCGGTAGCCGCCCATAGCGTGGACGCTCTGCGGCGTCAGTCCGAGATGGCCCATCACGGGTATCCCAGCCTGGACCATGGCTCGGACCTGCGGCGCGATGGCTGCTCCACCCTCGACCTTTACGGCCTGAGCGCCAGCCTCTTGCACCAGCCGGCCCGCGTTGGTTAGGGCCTGCTCCACCGATAAATTGTAACTGAGGAACGGCATGTCGGCACAAATAAAAGGGCGTTTCAGCACACGGGCAACGGCTGCCGTGTGGTGGATCATGTCGTTGATAGTAACCGGTATCGTATTATCGTGACCTAAGATCACATTGCCGAGACTGTCCCCGACCAGCACTAGATCGACGCCAGTGGCCTCAATGAGCCGCGCAAAAGCGGCATCGTAACAGGTGACACAGGTAATCTTCTTGCCTGCGGCCTTGGCCTGTAGAATTTGACTGACCGTGATCGCCTCGCGCTGCGTGTATTTGCTCATACCGGGTCCTCGCATGGGCTGGAGTCAAAAGCTCTACTCAATGGCTGCCGGCATGACAATATTTTTCTCACGGTTTTTGTCATGTTAAGGTCCTGCCAAGACCGCGGGTATCAAGGTCTTGCCATGACAACCGCCATAGCAAGCATGCGCACAGTCCAAAGCACCGTCCGTGGCCAGTTGGTGGTAACAAGAGCGTTGGCTGCTTCCGCATTAAAACCCTCAGCTAACTGGTTATGGTAAGGAACGCTTAGGAAGGCTGTACTTGCCCAAATTGCCAGCACTCCACCGAGATTGAGCCACCAAAAGGGGCTCGACGCCCCGGAGAGACAAAGGGCCACTGCCGTGACTAGCTCGAGCGTCATCACCGGTCCGACGATCCAGGTGATCCGCGTCGCATGAAAGGCATGAAAAGCCGTGAACGACTCCCGTGCCGCATAACTAAAACTAGGATAATGCACGAGCTGAATGACCCAAATCAGGCCAGTCATAAAACAGCAAGCGACTAACTGCGCGACGCGCAACTGCTGATCATCGATCATAGGGCTCATCTACCTTACTGGAGGATAACGGGACTCGATCCGTTGATTTTGCAGCCACTGTCGGCCTCACTCAATATTTCAAGGGTATTTATAGAGGGTGCGTCCATACCAAACTGCATTTGTTTGCCTACCTCAAGCTGTGCGAGCGACTGAGCCGGATGCTCAAAGCGCAGGTTATAGCGTAGATCAGATCCCAGCCGCGCCTTAAAGGTCCGGTGATCTTTAGACGTGAGTGTGAAGTCAAAGGGACAACTAAGCTCCCAGCTAAAGAGACCGACAGGCGAATGATTGGCCAAAGTCAACGTATGGCGTCCACTGGCCAAAGTCACCAAGGACGCATCGACCTGGGGCTGATCTGGGAGTTTCGTGAGCTCCACCCACTGCTCGCTCGCCCACCGTCCTAACTTTAGTCTCAAAGTCAAAAGCGTATGATCGGCGCTACTGTACAGTTTAATCTCCGTACCACCAGATCCACAGGTCTCTAGGGTGTCGGTCAGGCCGTTAGCACCTTTACTTGAAAATTTCCCCTTATAAACACCCTGATCGGTCCCGACGAAGAACCCCTGATCCGTCGTCGTATAGGATACAGCCTGAATAGCCGGTGGGCCCTGGATTGCGCATTTTTCAATGGCATAGCGCGCATCGTCGCCAATATCAAATAAGTAGGCCCCGGTATCGGCGCGTTTCAGTAAAAGCTGCTGATTTATCTTGGATGAAAGTAGCGGCTTTGACATCACCACATCGACTGCAAGTTTGGCGCCACCGAAGGTCTCAAACTGGCACCACGATTTGACGTCCTCGTCGCGGCGCGATGCTAAAAACTCGGCGGCATCGGCGACCTGCTTGTAGGTGGCACTGGGTTTGGCAAGGCGCTGAATCGTCACGGTGCCGATGGTCGACACCGATTGATTGATCACTGGTTCTTGCGCGTAGCAATATTTTTGGATCATGTGCCCGAGCATGGCGGCTGGTTCGCCACCCTGCAAAACGGCCGGCTCGGCCTTGTGCGCAGCGATGGTGTCATCGATCCATTTAGCAAATGCAGCAACGCGTGCATAGACACCGGGTTTCAGACGTTGACCGCAACCATCACCAAAGCTGATGACACCAACCAAGACGGGCTTACCGGCGCGCTTGACGATAAGCGGACCTCCAGAATCACCGTTGCACGCATCTTGGCCGTCGGTGGCTCCTGCCGCACACATCTGGCGCTCTGAGAGGGCTTTGTAGAAGGTTGACTTTGCCCGGCAGTCGTTTAGTGCCACGGGCTGAAGATCGGTTTGCCTGAGATCGCCAGGTATGACGATGCCGATCGAACTAATATTGCCGTAACCGATGGCGGTCAGCGTCTCGCCGCCAGCCAATGCGCCTACGCGTTCGAGCTCGATCCCTGGATCAGCGGGTAGGCCCGTCGCCGTCTTATCAAGAAAAAGCAGGGCGACGTCTCCGTCGCGGTCCCCGACACGCCCCCAGTCCGGATGCACGACAACACCGACGACCTTGATAAACGACGCCTTAAGAGCCGCCTCAGCGCTGGCTACACCGATCGATGCATAAATCTGCCCACTGAGATTAGCCACGCAGTGAGCCGCCGTGAGGACGACGTTGCCACCGAGATAAGTGCCGCCGCAAAAAAAACTGCCCTTACTCACCTCTTCCGAGAGTCCGACTATATAAGGCTGTGCCGCCACCACGCGACTACCACCAATCACCTTGGGATCAGATCCGCTGCGCCCAGTAGTCTTGCACGCCAAGAGACTGCCGCCAATTGCAATAGACATCAGACCACAACGGACTAGCTGATACATAGCCGACTCCGACTAGTTAGATTGACCTCGGTTGCAGATGCTGCTCAGATTATGTCTGAATTTATCAATTGAGCCTAGTGCGGAGACGGAGATAGGCGCCATGTCCCATCTAGTTCGTAGGTCGATCTTGCCACTGGTCTATCTCGTGACCGCTCTGGCACTTTATGCGCCAGCACTACGCGGCGAGCTTATCCTAGACGATTGGGGCTACATCACCCAAAACCCATGGATCACCACGACTGCGTCGCCGTGGCTCTTCTGGACGCGGCTCGATCAGATTGACTACTATCCACTCACCTATACTTGGTACTGGGTAGCTTGGCGCCTATTTGGCGAGAACACACTGCCCTATCATCTTGTCAACGTAGCACTGCACGCAGGTGTTGCTACGCTGATCGCCCAGCTGACGTGGCGTCTTTTTAGATCCGCGCCACGTTGGGTAGGCGCTTTGGCTGGACTCGCCTTTCTCGTACATCCGCAGAATGTCGCAGCAGTCGCTTGGATCGTCCAGAGTAAGACCCTGCTCGCGACTCTAATAGCTCTGGCGGCAAGCCTACTCTACTTCGAGAGTCGGTATATCGGCGCGGTGATCGTGTTCACTCTGGCCCTAGCGGCCAAAGCATCGGTCGTTAGTTTGCCTCTATGGTTATGGCTCGTTGGACGCCGCGAGCGCAAGCCCGTCACACCAGTGATCCTGATGATGGGCACGGCATCTTTGGCCACGGGACTAGCTGCATTTGTCAATCGTCACGCCGTTTCCAATGTAAAACCGCTGGCTGCAAGACTAGTAGACATACCGGGAAGTATGTTGGCCTATCTGCGCGGCTTCTTTATCCCTACCTACACAGCATTTGTGCATGAACCTAGACCGCTGGACTTAAGCTTAGGTGCGAGCATCGCTGCAGCACTTTGCCTAGGGCTAATTGGCGTTGTAATCTACCGACGACGCCACCAATTACGGGGAATGTATCTGGGTGCAGCGCTCTATGCCCTAGCACTACTGCCGGCGATCGGGATCATGCCGAGTCAGTATATGCGGGTCACTACAGTTGCCGATCATTATGCTTACTTTGCCAACGTTGGCATGGTCCTAGCGCTCGCGTATACGCTCACACTACCGTTGACCGGGGAACTCAGCACCAAGGTGACAAAGTTGCGGTGGCTCGCCGCACCCGTCATGATTGGCCTGGCTATCCTCACCTTTGATGAAGCCAAAGATTACAGCACGGAGGAGGGCATTTGGCGTGCAACTAAGGAGCGCACAACTCATTCGGCTTTTGTTTGGTATAACCTGGGCACCGTCCTCGACAAGAAAGCAAAATTTACGGAGTCTACCGCGGCCTATCAGGAAGCGATCCGTATCGATCCGCAGCACGTGCGCGCACACTTTAATCTCGCCGGAGCCGCCAGTAAGCGGGGCGACTACAACACGGCCGCTAAGGAGTTGCGTGAAGTCATCTCCATAGATCCTCGCTACGCGCCAGGACACGCCAACCTAGCACATGCAGTTTTCATGCAAGGGCGTCCAGCCGAAGCCATCGCCATCGCGCAAAACGGTGTCGCAACGGCCGATCCTGATCCAGACCTGTGGGTTTATCTTTGCCGTCTGCAGGCGCAGCGCCAGAATTTTGCTGCCGCCATCGCTGCCTGTGATGAGGCGCTGAAAATTGCTCCGGGACATGGGACGGCACGGGAGCTGAGGGAGAGGCTGGGTCAACACTAATCCTCCGGAAATCATGATAGTAACTGGCTGGTTCACTCGTGTCCGCATAGGGATTCATGACCTCGAACAGATACGGGGCCAGCTGCCTTTGACGCTACCAGAGTGATGAAAAGCTTTTTTTATATCTAATCCCTTTATGTCCTTAATCACTTGCCCGGCTTTATCGAGAAAAACAAAGCCAAGGTCGGCAGGTGGCACATCGGCACAAGCATCACGCGACCGGTCGATTAAAGCTAGTAAGTCCTTTTTTAGTTTTTTAGGATCGATCGGGCGGGCGAGTGATTCTGCAGCAAGTGCGTCGGGACTGAAATTGATATGTCTTTGGATCATTTCGAACATCAGCTCAGGCGTGAATCCGGGATCTTTGCCGCATGCGGCACATACTGTGGCGGCAAGTGACAGTACATCGCGGTCTAGTTCGAGGCAGTCCAGTGCATCACGCACTTCCGAACGATTAGCTAAGGCTAAACACTTGTTGATAGCCAAATCAACGTCGTGCAGGCGATAACCAAGGTCATCGTCCTCGATAACGGGAAAAAATCGAAATGCCGTATCTCGTACCCACTCCAACTTAACCTGCTCTGATCCCTTGGAGACGGTTGCTCGAAAAAAGCTTGGCTGCGAAATATGAGTATCAACCGTGTAACCCGCCTCAATCAAAGCTTGTCGGTCAGCTTCGTATGCAGTAATCACGGCTAAATCTGCATCGTGGAAAATATCGATGTCAGCAGAGAATCTCAAAGACTCTGGATGCCTGCTAATGGCTGCGCCGCCAGCTACGTAACTGTCCGGATTGCGGTTGTTCCTGAGGATACGGAGTAATTGCTTCTGAAACTTAGTGATTGGCATCAATGGATTCCTTTGACTGATCTCATTAAAGATCCAAATTAATTTCTGCAGCTAAGCGCATCCCCTCTAGCCCACCGAATTTGCGCAGTCCCTCCTGGATGATCGGTATGTGCGCAGAAGTAATTTCTAGATCTTTTTTCAAATGCCAAAAACACCGTGCATGATACTGCAGAAAAATTTGCTGTGCACGACCAAGGTTTTTTTGGGCCTGCATAACGGAGCGTTGTTGATAATCCTGCAGTACAGTGTTGATCTTCTTTTGATATCCCTCGGGAGCATTGGCCTTAAACCAGTCGAGCACTGAGTTTTCTAATCTGATGGAAATCATGGTTTTTGCCATTGGGCACCTCGTATATACATAATGTAAATACATATCGGCAGCTGTCAATTCTGGCTTGAGAGCCGCGGTGACGAAAGTGACTTAAGCTTTTTTGCAGATGAGGGGAAACCTGACGTGACCAAGCAATAGCCACGCCCAATCAACACAATACAACCCCTCAAAATCACAAGAACTAAAAAATAATTCTAAAGATCCGCCCAAGCCCAGACGAACCAAGTTTTTGAGGGAAAAGAGGGACATTCCACCCTCCTCTCGAAACCTTAAGGTCGACTGCATGGGCACACGCGATAACAGCTTACCAAGGACACATGCCGCTGCATGGCGCAAAATGGCGTGGCTCTTTGGCATGCTTTTTATGGCAACTCTCTTGCCATCGACAGTGGCCACTGGCGAAGAAACTTTCAGCGTGAATTACTCAGGCCGCCTAACGCAAGCCAACGGCGCTCCCGTTGAGGGCACAGTAGATATCGATGTGAGTTTCTGGAGTGCTGCCACTGACGGCGCGCAGCGCGGCCGCAGTATCACTAAACCTGGCGTCAATTTAAGCAACGGCGTCTTCACCATTGATCTCCCACTGTCGGGTCCTGATCTTGCTGCAGTGTTTGGTAACGGGACCAGCGCTGTTTACATCGAAGTCATTGCCGCCGGAAAAACTTATCCCCGCCAGCGCTTTCTCTATACGCCGCTAGCGCTGCGCATCCCGGTGGACGAGAGTCATTTCGAGTACAGTGACACGAGCGGCAAGCTTCGCATTAAAATGGACAGCGGAGCTATCGATGGTAGCGTCATGACCAGTGATGGTCGCGGCGGCTTTACGTGGAAAAAAATCGACGCGACGCAGTTAGTCACTCAGCCTACAGCAGCTGTAACTGGACTGAGCGGCGCGGCTCCCATCACGATCGGTGGGTCGGGGACTGTACCAAGTATCAGCATCGCTAAGGCTAGCGGCACGGCTTCTGGTTATTTGAGTTCTACTGATTGGACCACATTCAACACCAAACAAGATGCTCTAGGCTTTGCACCGCTCAACAAAGCGGGAGATACGTTGGGCGGTAACCTCGATATTAACGGCAAGGCCCTTACTGGTCTTGCCATGCCTGCAGACCCAAGTGATGCCGCATCTAAGAGCTACGTCGATACGTTGGCGCTGCGTCGTGATGGATCCATGCCCCTAAGTGCCAATTGGAACGTAGGCGGCAAAGACATCGTCAATGCCGGCAACTTAGGCATCGGCTCGACCGAGCCCTCAGCAAAACTCGACCTCGTCGGTCAAATCAAGATCCAAGGTGGCTCGCCCGGTGCGGGTAAAGTCCTCACCAGTGATGCCAACGGGCTAGCTTCGTGGACTGCGCCCGCTGTCGGTAGCGTCACATCAATCAATACCGGCGTAGGTCTAACTGGTGGGCCGATTACTGCCACTGGCACGATTAATCTCGCCGACACCAACGTCACACCTGGCACCTACAACAGAGCCACGATTTCGGTCGATCAGCAAGGACGCCTCACAGCAGCGAGCAGTGGTGCCGCCATTACGGACGCAGATATCGATGCAGCAGCTAATATAGCGCAAACTAAGATCA
>VGTI01000087.1 GCA_016874735.1 Deltaproteobacteria bacterium | reverse complement strand
CACTATTGGCTGTCACCCGCAAAGTGCCAACAGTAGAGTCTGCCACCGAACCGACACCCAAGCTGGTGATGTTCCCAGCGCCATTTACTACCAATGTTTGAGTAGGGTTCGTAGTCCCAATCCCGACATTGCCATTGGAAGCGACATAGAAATCGATATCCGGTGTGGCCACATTAACAATGCCCGATTCATCTGTGATGGGAGCGATTGACCACCCGGATCCCCACCCGGTGTAGTTAGTGCTATATGAGGTTATAGCTTCATTCACCACGATTTTCGGATACGCCCATGAAGTCGTTGTTGTACCCAAAAGAATGACGCTGGCAGTGCCGTCTTCGGCGAGCCTTACACTATTGAAAGGGGCTCGCCCATGTAAGGTCGCAGAAGTATTTCCCCAAATGCCGGTGGCACGATTGTAACCACCGATCAATAGTTCCCAAGCGCCCGCTGCGTTGTAATTGTAGCCGCTTATGCGAATCTGGAGCATAGTGTTAGAGCGTAATTTTGGAAGTGTGATCTTCATGGTTCCGGTCACCGCGCTGCCGCCGGTATATGTAGCGAGCGATCGGTAATGCAATACGGCACCGCCAAGGTTATTTAGACTAGATCCTACCACATCAAGCTCGACTTCCGGCGCCGTGGTCCCAATCCCAATGTTCCCATTAAATGACACCAACTGAGATGTACCAACCACCAGACCATTAGCCGGAAGCGCTAACACACCAGTCATAGTGTCGCCTGATTTCGCTAACATATTGTTGAATGTTGTCCAATCAGTCGAGCTGAGGAATCCGTTGGCACTGCTGCTTGCCTGCGCAATCGAGACCACAGGTGTGGTCGTCCCAGTGACTGAGATGGGCGATGTGCCAGAGACGCTGGTGACACTGGCAGGCAGTGCTGTACTTTGCCACGTGGTGCCGTTCGAAGTGAGGACATTGCCGCTGGTGCCGGGGGCGATAGTTTGAAGGGCATTAGTGCCGTTACCAAGGAGCACATTATTGGCTGCTAGGGTTGTAGTTCCGGTACCACCATTAGCGACATTGAGTGTGCCTGAAGTGATGAGAGCTGCGCTGTGAGGTGGTAAATCCGCTGGGAGCAAGCTTGTCCCCGCAGTGACACGACCGTAAGCATCGGTCGTGACTTTGGTGTAATTACCGGCCGTTCCAGTCGTTGCGAGGTTTACTGTGGCAGTACCGCTGGCCGTGGCTACGGCGATGCCCGTACCCTGAGCGACGTTAGTCACTTTGTTAGAGAAGGCCGTGTAATCCGCGTTTGATAATAAACCCGCGGTGACACTGGCAACCGAGGCCATCGGAATATTAAGCGTATGTGTGTTTGCAGCAGATGACCACGCTGGTGCTGTACCCGAGGTGCCTGGCACGGTAAATGTTTGAGTATTACCAGTCTGACCGTTTAGGGAGCTTAGTCCTGATCCAGCCACTCCTAGGGCCATAGCCGCAGATCCGTCCCAGTATTTAATTTGGTTTGTGCTGGAGTTAAACCAGGTTTTACCCTTATCTGCTGCGACGAGACCTGCTGGGTCAGAGGTGTTGGTACTCAGGGCCAGAGTCTTAGACGCGGCCATCTGGATAGTACCGGTGTTGGTGATATCGAAGGCACCGTGATTTAGGGCGCCGCTCATCGAATCGCCAGCTCGGTTGATTGGCGTGTAACCGAGTGAGGTGGTGATCTGGGTTGAGGTCAGTGTCGGGATATCTGCTGCGCTCAGTGAGGTGCCAGAGGTTACGCGTCCTTTGACGTCGTAGGTGACTTTGGTCGAAGTGCCTGCGATTGAGATACTTGCGAGGCTGACGGTACCCGTCCCGTTGGCGAATCCAGCGATGGTGGCATCACCAGCGAGTTGGGTGACGTAGTTACCCGGTGCTTGTTTAGCGTTGAAAGTTGTCCAGTCAGTAGAGCTTAGGAAGCCGTTAGCGCTGCCGCTTGCTTGCGCGATCGAGACCACAGGTGTCGTGGTACCTGTGACAGAGATCGGGGACGTGCCAGAGACGCTGGAGATGCTAGCTGGTAGCGCAGTACTTTGCCAGGTGGTGCCGTTAGAGGTGAGGACGTTACCGCTTGTGCCTGGGGCGATAGTTTGAAGGGCATTAGTGCCGTTACCAAGGAGCACATTATTGGCTGCTAGGGTGGTTGCACCAGTACCACCGTTGGCAACGTTGAGAGTTCCGGATGTGATCAGCCCTGCACTATGGCTTGGAAGATCCGCTGCGGCTAAACTAGTGCCGCTTAGTACGCGACCTTTGGCATCATAGGTAACTTTGGTTGCAGTGCCTGCAGTAGCCACGCTAGCTAGAGTAGCTGTCGCTGTGCCACTTGCGAATCCAGATAAAGTCACGTCACCAGTGACCTGAGTAATGTAATTGCCTGGTGCTTGTTTGCTGTTGAATGTGGAGTACTCGGTATTTGAGATTAAACCTGCCGTTACCGAGGCAGTCGACGCCATCGGTATATTAAGCGTATGAGTCGAGGTGGCAGAACTGAATGCGGGTGTGGTACCAGCACTGCCCACCGCCAGAGTTTGACTGGCGGCGTTGAGGCCATTGAAGGACGTGATGCCGCCACCTGCTGAGCCCGTCTGATCGGCTGCCAGATAATACTTGCTGAGGGAGTTGTTCCACTTGATGACGTAGTCGTTAATTTTTGAAGTCTGGTCAAATTGCGATCCACCGAGATTCGCGTCGACGTAGCTTTTGTTGGCAGCGTCAGTAGCCGCTGTCGGCGTAGCTAGATTGATGATTTTGTTTGACCCTAAATTCAGCGCGCCAGATAGGGAATCCCCGGCTTTGTTCACGGGGGTAAAACCAAGTGCTCCGATGACATCACCCGATGCCAGCGCACCAACCGTAACTGGGCCGCCAGTTGTTGACTGCTTCAGGTACTGGCCCGTACCGCCGGTGCTACTCAGGTCTGCGCCAGTACCACCGTTAGCTAGTGAAAGGGAGCCAGAAGTGATGAGAGCTGCACTGTGAGGCGGTAAATCAGCTGAAATTAAACTGGTGCCAGCTGTGACGCGGCCGTAGGCGTCGGTTGTGACTTTTACAAAAGTGCCAGCAGTCCCCGTAGAAGCTAGGCTTACCGTCGCAGTACCGCTTGCAGTTGATACCGCGATACCCGTGCCTTGTGTGACATTGGTTACTTTGCTGGAAAACGCCGTATAATCGGTGTTAGAGATGAGACCAGCTGTGACTGAGGCAGTCGATGCCATCGGGATATTCAGCGTATGTGCGTTGGCCGCTGAGGACCAAGCTGGTGCTGATCCGGAGGTCCCTGGGACGGCAAAGGTCTGAGTACTACCGGTTTGGCCATTGAGGGTGCTTAAGCTTGCTCCGACTGCCACGACGGCCGATCCGTCCCAGTATTTAATTTGGTTCGAGGTGGTGTTAAACCAGGTTTTACCTTTATCCGCTGCAACAAGACCGGCAGGGTCCGCGCTGTTGCTACTGAGTGCCAGAGTTTTAGATGCTGTCATCTGGATGTTGCCGGTATTGCTGATGTCGAATGATCCAAGGTTTAGCCCCCCACTCAGAGAATCACCAGCACGATTAACCGGAGTGTAGCCAAGTGAGTTTGTGATTTGATTGGCCGTGAGTGTTGGGATGTCCGCGGCACTGAGCGAAGTGCCCGATGTTACGCGCCCTTTGACATCGTAGGTAACTTTGGTTGCGGTGCCTGCCATGGCGACGCTGGCTAAACTTACAGTTCCAGTACCATTGGCGAATCCGGCTATCGCTGCATCCCCCGCTAGCTGACTTATGTAGTTCCCTGCGTCTTGTTTAGCGTTGAATGTCGCCCAGTCGGTAGCACTGAGGAAGCCGCTATTACTGTTACTAGCTTGCGCCATGGAGATAACTGGCGCAGTAGTTCCGGTGACCGAAATGGGTGACGTGCCCGTGACGCTGGAGACTTTACTATTAAAAGCGGCATAGTCGGTGTTGGAAACGAGCCCTGCAGTCACACTGGCTCCTGCAGATGCCAGCGGGATGTTGAGTGTGTGCACTGAGCCGCTGGACACTATGGCTGGGCTATCACCTGCGTTTCCTGATGCAAAAGTTTGCGTCCCGCCGGTCAAACCATTTAGGCTAGTCAGTCCTGCCCCGGAAACTCCCAGAGTTTTAGACGTCGACCCGTCCCAGTACTTGATCTGATTGGTGTCCTTATTAAACCAGGTTTTGCCCTTGTCCGGAGAATTTGCCCCGCTGTTATTCAGCGCGGCAGTCATAGTGGCTTCTGCGGCGTTGTCAAAAACACCGAGGCCCAGAGTCTTGGCGTGCGCCAAGGTGAGATTCCCGACATCAGTAAGATCGTCACCTACGGCCCATGGCCCGGTGAGTGCTACGGAGCCATCTTTTTTGAGCAGTGCACTAGTGGTGGTATCGACGTAGTCTTTCGTCGCAGCATCGCTAGCGGCGGTTGGTGTAGCAAGAGCGGTGATACCCTGACCGCCCATGTTAAGTGCGCCGTTCATAGTATCGCCCGCGCGATTCACTGGGGTATAGCCGAGTGCGTTTTGTTTAGCGTTGAATGTCGTCCAATCTGTGGATGAGAGGTAACCGTTCTGGGTTCCCCCAGCCTGGGCTATAGCGATTTCACCAGTGATGGGAGAGTAAATAACGGGAGTGATGCCTGTGAGGCTAGCCCTGGCTCGCGCATCGCTGAAATATTGCGCCGTGCCAGATTCCTGCACGTTTGCCGTGTTTAGAGACTGCCAGGTTTTATCGCCGCGCAGGTACTGAGATGCAGTCCCGGATCCGATAGAATCCTGTTTAGCCGTGAGTGCGGCTGTGAGTCCAGCGATCTTACTCTGATCAATGGCTGCCGTTGCTGAGATGTCTGCATCGATGATGCCGGCTGAGGTAATGGCGCTGGTGATGCGTCCTTGCTGATCGACGACTATATTAGCGCGTGTATATGTGCCAGGACTGACTGCGGTGTCAGCGAGGCTGATAGTTCCTGATGTAGTTATCGGTCCACCGGTCAAGCCGGTACCTGTTGTGATGGTCCCGCTACCGGAGGCTGTCACTGTTGCTGCAGGTGTGGCGGCTACCCATTTGCCGTTTTGATATGTCAAAACTTGATTTGCAGTCGGATCGGTATTGCTAACAGTCTTCGCCGTAAAATTGGCGGCGCTGACGCTATCCCATTTGACACCGCCCGAGCCGTCGCTGACTAAGACACTTCCAGCATTTGCTGTATCGCTCCCTTTGATACCGAGTATGCCATTAGTCTCGCTAAACTTAAGTGATTTAGCGTCTACAGGGATGCGCATGGCGAGAGGGACGTAGTTAAATTTCTGGCGTGGATACGTTTTTCCATCTGCGACGATTTCTATAAATATTGAAGTCGTGCCGTCGCCAAAGATGTCTTGTACCTGAGGTACGGTAAACGGGAAGTAGATGGTGAAAATACCTTCCGCAAGATTGACGCTGGTAAAGCTAAAGGTCTCGCCTCTTTGTGTTCCGGCGAGTTCCGTGTCCCAGAAGGTCGCTGTGACGTTGACCGAACCTGAAAGCGGAGCGCCGGTTTGAGTCGTGAGTCTTCCTGAGTAAGTCATTGGTAAACTACCGACGCCCTGGCCGTAGGCCGGAAGTGGGGAGCAGTATAAGTAGGCGAAACTGATGATAAAAAGGCAGCGAACGGCTAGGCCTCGAGCCGTAACATACGGTAGTTTTTGAGTGTTTTGTCCCATCGGGGACGCCTCATGGTCGGTCCAGTAAGCCTCCGCTTTTCTCTAAATGTGACTTCGACAGAAGCACATGAGAGCTTTAGATTAATTCGTTAACGCTTGGGAAATCGGGTGGTTGGATTGGGTGTTTAGACGCTTAATGAAGAGTGTAAGTACTCAAAATCAGTCGGTTGTGATCTGGGTGGGTCAGGAATTCGAGGCGCATTTTACAATTGGAGTGTGTTCCCCATAAAAGAAATGCCGCCATCAGGGACCACTGATGGCGGCGCGCTTTGATCGTCAATTAAGGCTGAGGATCAGGCGATCACAGAGCAAGTAGGAACTTCGTCAGATCCATCTTCTCTTCCAAATTCAGATCGAGTTCGAAACGCTCGTTGTAGAACTCGACTAAATCCTCGATTTTGGCCGCGCTGCCATTGTGGAAGTAGGGCTCGCGATCGGCTAGGCCACGCAGAGTAGGGACTTTGAACTTGCCGATGTCTTCCCACTTGCCGGTCACCAGAGCGCGACCCGGGTCGCTCACTTTTACCGTCTTGGTGCCGTCACTGCTGGCCAGAGTATAGAGGGGGATGTCACGAGTTCTATACTCTTCTTCGGCTATGCCGTTGTTAAAGAAACGTCCCGGTACGGCTGTGTTGTTACCGACATTAGGTGCGTTGTGACAGGTAGAGCAAGTTACCGAGGCTCCCATGCCGGTAACTGCAAATTTCTTGGTATTGAATATCTGCTGGCCACGATAAAGAGCTTTTTGCTCGGCGTTTGTTGATTTGGCGAACGCGTCAAACAGAGTAAATACATTAGGGTTGAAAGGACTCAGGTTCTCATTTGGGATGAGCTTGTGCGCCGCCAACACCTGAGACGCGTTCTGATTTGGAGTTGTGGATAGACTAAAACCGTAATTGCTCGTGATTTGGGCGGTTACAATTGAGGTCTCCAAACTTACCATCTGCTCGAGTTCAGCTTGGGAGGGAGCTACTTTGGCTTCAGCATGTGTCATCGTGGCGTGTCGCGCTTGCTCGATTAGATCCTTATGCAGGTCGTTGGTTATGCTGTCGCGACCGTCCCACATCAGTGTGGTCACTGTGTGCAGGTTGGTCGTAGGCAATGGACGACGATAGAGAGAAAGTACCGGCTTTTCGCGATCGATTTGATTACAGTAGGTTCCGGTGTATGCCATCAGTTTAAACTCTGCTGTAGCCGGTACAGGCATTTCAACGCGAATCAGGCCTTTGCTTAGGAGCAGTGAGTACGACTGCCGCTTAGCGTCAAGTGTTGAAACATCAGCTTTAGGGCAGTTCGCACCATCAACTGGGCGGAACAAGGGATCGTTACCCCGACTCGCGTTAAATCTTTGATTAACGTTCTTGGTGTTGATCGACCACGTGTCGAGTGGAGAATGGCAGGACATACAGGATCTGCCATTGCCAAATTTTTTGATAAAGGCACCATTGACCCGCGTACAGTTGCCCTTGCCATTGATATCCAAAGCTGTGCCAAATGGATTAGTAATTAGTAGCAATCCGTTAGGAAAACATACGACGCCACCAAGAGGCGATTCGAGTATAGGTATGAGGACACTGGCCGGCACGATGCCTACGGCCCTGGCGAGGAAATTTGTGGTTCGGGCCGAAAGGTTAAAGGACCGAACTCCACTGCGGCCCGTTGAACCAGACGATTGTGTTGAGGAGTTGCGCCCGCCAAATCCAAAAAGCGCTAAACTTTCGCCTTCAGTGTCGCTCTTGGGATTGGCGTGTTCATCGAGCTCTACTAACTCACGTCGTATATCATCTGGAATATCGACTTTCGCCGCATCAAGCAGCGTAAGGACGCTGCGATAATTGGCGACTTCCTCCGGAGTCAAGTCGGTCGACGCTGATATGGAATCATTTTGCTGCGCTGACGCGGTCTCAGTCACCTCAGATGGCGCCTGCGCCGGTGACTTGCCGCTTGACGTCGTGGGCACGGTTGCACCGAATTGAACCTTAGATCCACCGCCGCAACCAATGACGGATGCGATGGTCATGGAAATCATGGAAAGAGCGTAGAACGCATGTTTAGTCTGCATACGCCTCATAGACTCACCTCTATCTGTGTGGTTATCCAGCCCTGTGTTTCCTGGTATTTCCACACTTATCGGCGAATAAAGACGCGTCATTAAGGGCTTAACTATTATTTTGTAGTGTTACGGAGTAATGCTGGGCTTTAGCTTGATTTTTTGCGCGGAAGATTCAGGGCTCACGATAACATGAGAAAGTTCAATCCCGTTGCAGTACCTCGTGAAACCGACAGTCAGCCTGGAGAGGCCAGTGTTTACTGCAGATAACGTCGAAGGGGCCCAGGGCCGCTGTCGCTTTGCTAGTGTTCATCTAGCTAAATGAGAAGCCTCGTCCGTGAGGCGATAAATCACATACATGTCCATTGGACACGCAGCCTCAAGGGCTGTAAGGACTTACTGACCGACGTACTGCAAGCAGCCGTTGGTGCAGCGGAATTGACCTGCACCTTGGCCCCAAGGCGTGCCACTTTGGCCTTCGGAGTAGCCAACGAACGAGCAGGTTCTGCCGTCGCGGTTATAGGCGAAGCAGCTATTGTTGTTATTGTTGTTGCCAGTCCAGCCTTGGCTGAAGCCTTCAACTGCAGAAATACATGGAACATAGGCTTGGTGGTAGGTGCCCGAGTCGAAGCACTCCTCGCCGTCATACGCATATTCATTGGCAAGGGCAGAGCTGCTGATTAATCCGAAAACACTGAGACACGCACTGATAACCAGTTTTGCTTTGACTGACATGTTAGACCCCTTTAAAATTTTTTAAACCGACAACGAGCTTATATTATAAAATTTTTAAAAAGTAAAACATCTTCATTACAAATTTATATAATAAATAATATTATCAATAAAACGAGCTGTTTCAGTTACTTAGCCTCACCGCAAATTGCCGACCAAGGAACTGAAAGTATCAGTTGTTATTTAGGAAGACTGCGCTACCGCCGATCCAGAGTCCGGGGCTGACTACAGCTAGCCAAATCCTCACCTAAATATGCCCATTCAATAGCTTACGCCCTCCCTGCCGATAGGACGCAGGGAGGTATCGCCTATGTATTTGTCAATAGGTCAAGCGAGTCGGGCACTTGGCACCTCAGTATCAACGCTGCGCCGGTGGGAGCAAGAGGGCACTATCGCGGCGGCGTACCGGACGCCAGGCGGACATCGTCGCTACTCGCTACGCGTCCTGCAAGACAGCTTGGGCCTAATCGCGGATGTGACCTCGCGCATAACAGTCGCCTAGGCTCGCCTGTCATCCCTACAAAAAGCGCGGTCTCAAAAAACTGATTCACTTGATTCTCGGTGGCCGCGTGGACCGACTGATGCTCACTCACAAGGACCGATTGCTGCGATTCGGAGCTGAGATCATTTTTTACCTATGCTCTTACTGCGGCACCAAGTTTGTATGGCAAGCGTGCGCATAAAAATAAACGCGCCGTGTCAGTGACGGACATCTGCAATTAACTAGCAAGATGTTGTTGCATGAGAATCATGCTCTCATTACTCTCGCCTTTCCTTGAGGTGAAGAATTTTCCTGTGAGAGATCGCCTGTGGAATGCGCGATTAAATTAGCTTTAGATCTTAGTCCCGAAGATGAGCACATCATCGAGGGTCAAATGAAGATCTGCAATTGGCTCTATAATCAGCTACTTCAAAGGGCTAATGAGCTGCGTGATAGCTATGTCGCTACGCAAGATAAAGACGCAGGCAAGATTCTTTACGCTGATCGAGGCCTGCGCAACCTAGTCCCGGACATGAAAAAGACGCATCCATTCCTCAAGTCCGTGCATAGCTCACCCCTCAAGAATACTGCCCTGCGACTTAGTCGGGTCATACAAGACTACCAAAAATCGCGTAAATCTAGGCGTAAAGGCAAGCCGACGGGTTGGCCGTCGTTCCGCAGTCACAAGGTCAAGCCTTTCTCTCTGCTCTATGACGAGCCAGGCAAGGGATTTAAACTTGATGGTAGGTCACTCAGGATTAGCCTCGGTAAGAATGCCGCGGGTAAACAGATTTACATCACAGGTACGGTGGAAAAGTCCCTGTCATGTTTCGCAGACGCCACCATCAAGCAGCTCAGAATCAAGCGCGAGCATGACCGCTACTATGCAGTACTCTCGGTGGTGCGTCAGTTTAGGCCGGAGGCTCGTCAGGGTGCTAGCACGCGCCCGCCCAAAGTCATCGCACTCGACCCTAATCACAAGAACCTAGCCTACGGTGTCGATAACCTTGGCGTTGCGATTGAAATCACCAACTTCCACGGCAAAAGATATTTCGACCGCGAGATCGACCGTGTCAAATCCAAACGCGACAAGTGCCTACGCAAATCGGTACCAGTGACTAAAGACGGCAAAGTTATTCATTTCAAATCATCAAGGAGGTATCAG
>VGTI01000086.1 GCA_016874735.1 Deltaproteobacteria bacterium | reverse complement strand
TCCACTTGCCAATCATACCGTCAGTTATCCCCAAGCGACGCCCAACCTCAGCCTGAGTCAAACCGTCCCGTAGAACCATATCAATGGCTTTCTGTTTGAATTCCTTGTCGAATTTCCGTCTCTTCTTGTACATAATCACTCCGTTAAGCACTTGCTATACTATGCTTAACTCGGTGTCCACTAAACTGAGGAAGGTTAAGCTGCTATATGAGCGATGACCTTGGTCTCGCCAGCATCTAACACTTGAGTTGGGAGCAGTCTCAGTGGCTGGTCCTCCAATGACATCATTCCGCATTCCCTATTCCGTGCGTCCTGACTGGAAACTCCCATGATCACGGGCCAGTTAGATTTTAGGGTGCCCACTCAGCTTGGTCAACCGCCCGAATCTCATTGGAGAATCCCCAGACCTTAGGTATTCTCCCTGGGCTTAAGCACTAACTGATTGCCCATGCCCCTAGTCCTAAGGGGACGGCACCTTGGCGGAGACCTGCTCTTGACTAAGCAAGCACCCAACCAGTCCGGTAACGAGTCCGGCAACGACCTGATGACTAAGATCGTGTCCTTATGTAAGCGGCGCGGCTTTGTGTTCCAAAGCAGCGAGATCTACGGTGGTCTTAAGTCCTGCTACGACTACGGTCCCCTCGGTGCCGAACTTAAGCGCAATATCGCCGCCGAGTGGTGGCGCAATATGGTGTATGAGCGCGATAATATTGTAGGTCTCGACGCATCGATCATGATGCATCCCCAGGTTTGGCAGACCTCTGGTCACTTGGCGGGATTCTCCGACCCGCTGGTAGACTGCCTTAACTGTCGGGAACGCTTCCGGGCCGACAAGGCGCCCCGCGCCGAGGCTGGCAGCACAGTCAACTATGTTCAGGGCGGCAAGTCCGGGGGCGCCAAGCTCAGCGGCGCCGTGAGCCCGAAGGGATACGTCTGCCCTCAGTGTGGTGCCCCCACGCTCAGTGAAGAGCGCCAGTTCAACCTCATGTTCCGCACGAGCCTCGGCCCAGTAGACCCGCTGACCGAGGTGGCACGGGAGCTCGAGGGCAAGTCTCTAACCGCTGCCAAAATTCGTGAGATGCTCGAAGAGGCTGCTAAGAAAAATGTCACCTACCTGCGTCCGGAGACGGCACAGGCTATGTTTGTCCAGTTCCTGAACGTACAGCAGTCGATGTCGATGAAGGTGCCTTTCGGCATCGCTCAGGTTGGCAAGTCCTTCCGCAACGAAATCGTCACCGAGCATTTCATCTTCCGCTCGTGCGAGTTTGAGCAGATGGAGATGGAATTCTTCTGCGAACCTGGCACGCAAAAGGAGTGGATGAACTACTGGCGCGACGAGCGTATGGCTTGGTATCACCGCTACGCCAACGATAAATCCGCATTCCGCCTGAGGGCCCACGAGGACGACGAGTTAGCCCATTACAGTGACGAATGCTACGACGTCGAGTACCGCTATCCGTGGGGCTGGGGTGAGCTCGAAGGCGTCGCTTCCCGGACCGACTACGACTTGAGTCGGCATGCTGCTGAATCAGGCGTCAAGCTGAGCTATTTCGACCAACAAAAGAACGACCCTGCGACAGGTAAACCAGGCTGGCGCTATGTGCCTTACGTCATCGAGCCAGCCGCTGGCCTGACGCGCTCCGTGCTCTGTTTCCTGATCGATGCTTACGCAGAGGAGTCAGGTGTCGATGCCGAGGGAGAGACCAAAACCCGCGTGCTCCTAAAACTGCACCCAAGGTTGGCTCCCTACAAGGCGGCGATATTGCCGCTCGTCAAGAAGGACGGCCAGCCCGAGATGGCGATGGAGCTCGTCAAAGAGTTTCGCCGTTTGGGCATCAACGTCAGCTACGACGACAAGCAATCGATCGGTAAGCGCTACTCGCGCCACGACGAGATTGGTACTCCGTACTGCCTGACGATCGATAATGACTCGGTCAAGGACGGCACACTGACGCTACGCGACCGGGATACGGCCAAACAAGTGCGCCTACCTGTTGCCGAAGCTGTAGCAGCCGTTAAGGCCAAACTTGACCAGTAACATACCCGAGATGTCCGTAGTTCCCTTGGAGACTTAGTTCGCCATGACGATCTCAGCATTTCAAAAAGCCCGTGCCTCCTATGTGCCGAAGCTACCGCGCTGCCTCGAGCAGCTAGGTCGCATCGGCGTTTCCTACAGCGCTGATCTGACACGCCAGTTGCACCAGGAAGATGCGGTAGCGCAGAAATTAGTGCAGCTCTTTCCTCACACCTACCCGCTTCTGAGCAGGGGTGTGATCAATTTCAGGGCCGACGAAAGTAACACATCAAGCAGCAGTGCGCCGCTGCACGTGGGCGTCGTCTTATCGGGCGGTCCTGCCCCCGGCGGCCATAACGTCATCTGGGGCGTGGTCGATGCTGTGATGGCCGGAGCTCCCGGGAGTCGCGTCACTGGATTCTACGGTGGCCCCGCTGGTATCCTCGCCGGGCGCACCGTCACACTCGATCGGAAGGCCCTAGAGCTGTACCGTAATGCTGGAGGCTTCGACCTACTTGGGACCAGCCGCAGCAAGATCGACACGGCGGAAAAGCTTGCCACTTGCCGCGCCGTACTCGAGCAGCTAGCACTTGACGCCCTCGTCATTATTGGTGGCGATGACTCCAACACAAATGCCGCGCTGCTCGCCGAGTATCTGAAGAGTGTGGGCTCGCCGGTGGCGGTGATTGGTGTCCCGAAGACTATCGACGGAGATCTGCAGAACTCATTTGTCGAGACCACTTTTGGCTTCGACTCCGCCGTCCGCGTCTACGCCGAGCTCGTATCGAACATCAGCAAAGATACGCTGAGTGGGCGGAAATATTATCACTTCGTGCGCCTCATGGGACGCGCTGCGAGCCACATCACGATGGAGGTGGCGCTGCAAACACAGCCGACCATCACTCTCATCGCCGAGGAAGTTGCGGCCAAGAAGCAAACTCTAGGCGCTCTTGTCGAAGAGATTGCCACGGTCATCAAAGCGCGAGCCGACCAAGGCAAGAATTACGGCGTTGTACTTGTACCCGAGGGGATCATCGAGTTTATCCCCGAAATGCGCGCCCTCATCGTAGAGCTGAATGGCGTCATCGGTGCGCATAAAGAGTATATCGATTCGCTCAGCGGCTTTACCGAGCAGAGCGAGTACATGAACCGTAAGTTGTCGCGTGATGCTTCCTACACGTTCTCCAGTCTGCCCATAGACATCCAGAGACAGCTGCTCATGGACCGTGACCCCCACGGCAACGTTGCGCTGTCGCGTGTCGAGACCGAAAAGCTGCTGATCGAGCTCCTGAGCAGTCACTTACGCGAGGAAAAAGCGGAGGGGCGGTTCCGCGGCACTTTTGGCTACCAGCACCACTTCCTCGGATACGAGGGGCGCTGCGCTGCTCCCACCAACTTCGACGCCAACTACGCCTACTCGCTCGGTCGCACGGCTGCAGCTCTTGCCGCTGTGCGCGCTAGTGGCTACATGGCAGTAGTGCGCAATTTAGGGGCCGGAGAAGACGCGTGGCAACCAAGCGGCGTGCCACTTGTGGCGATGATGACTGTCGAGGAGAGGGGCAAGGGCCCCCACCCCGTGATCAAAAAAACACTAGTCAATCTTGATGGACCTGCGTTCAAATACTTTGCAAAGCAAAGACCAGAATGGCAGCGTGGAGATGAGTTCCGTTATTCCGGCCCGATCCAGTACTTTGGACCAGCGGAACTAACGGACCGGGTTCCGCTCAGTTTGGCCCTTGAGTCAGGTGCCAACGAGCACGTCAATTGGTGAGGTCAACCGGAAGATGAACGACACAAAACAGCAAAATGACGGGCAAGCACGCGGTGGCAAGAGACGTCGCCGCCGACGCGGGAAAGGTGGCGGCGGGGGCAACAACCCGCAGCAGCAGCCACAGCAGACGCAGCAGCAGCCACAAAAAAATCATGCTCAGCCAAAGCAGCACCAAGCCCAGGGTGGCAAGCCGCGCCATCAGCAGCAAAATCGCCATAGTGGCAAACCCAAAGACAAGCAGCAACAGCAGCAATCTGGGTCCACGGGCAAAATGCGTGTGGCTGAGGATCTGCGTAAAGCCGAGCGGCAGCGTGAGCTAAACCGTCCGGAGCCACCCTTCGTCCACGTTGAAAAACGCTACGCTGTGGCAATCTTCGACACACTACAAGCAGCGAAAGCGGATTTGGACCAATTGGTGGCTAAAACCGCCGAGGTTGATCAACTCAACGTAGTCATCCGGGCCGAGTCAAGCATGGACGACCCTGAACTCATCGCGATACCTAAACTGAAGGTATTTGCCGGAGCTGCTTGGACACTGATTCATGAGCGCCGCATCACTGATGGTTGGTACGACGCACCCCGCTGAGTCTCAGTCAAATTCCTCAAAGTCGTCATCTAGGTTGAGTAAGGGACCTTGCAGAATGCCGAGGCGTCCAGCGGGCCCCATACCACCCGAGTGAGCACGCGGAATGACCATGATAGCGTCGTTCACCTCGTCGTAGGTGATATCTTCCGAGGCGCTTTCGACGTTGTCTAGATTTTGCTGATAGCTCTCTAGGAACTTCGATACGCGCGGCGACAATTGATCAACAGGCGCGACATCCGGCGTCTGCACCTCGGCCGGTGGTTCACCAAAGCCCAGGGTGACGTCCGTGGCGCCGTTACCGATGACGACGGTCTTTGCCAGGACGTTTTTCAGCGTAAATCCGTACTCGGCTGGAATCGGATCGCCGATGGTCAGCGTGTAGGAGCGCTGCGTGACGTTGTTGCGGAGTACCGCGATCCCGGTGGGTTGCTGATTGGGTAGCGGATCGCCTGAGATCACTCCCACTACGGACCAGCGCTGCCCCACACTGTTCGAGTCCTCGGCACTGGCTGGCCCGCTCTCAAGCAGCCCTACCATTAAGATCGCAAGTTTAATATATTTGTTTACCATCTCCTACCTCGCCTACTTCGGGCCACGGGCCCTAACTTAGGTGATATCGGCAGCAGGTAGGCAAAATTGAGCCGGTCGCGACACGCGGCTTTTTGGTAAATCACAAATTAAGGCAGGGCGCGCCTCAGCGTCCTGTGAGCTTATGGAGCGGCCTCTGATCCTCGAAAGTCACGAGCATGGGACCTAGCGGCGTATCGAACGCGGCGTTAGCCGTCAGAAAGGCAATTGGCGGCTGTGATGGTTTGCTCATGAGATCACGCATCAGTTTGACGGCGTACTCCCCATTAATGGTAAGGGGCACGTGCACTACGTGCTGACCTTCGGCTGGGATCTGCACCTTACTGGCCAACTCACCCCGGGCAACGGGCATCCCAGAGGCAACGAGTTGGTAGTCTATTTTTGCAAAATTTAGGTCAAAACTATTGGGATTCTCGACATTAATATCGATCACGAGATCAATACCACGCAAACTCAACTTAGTGATCGATGCCGCCAAAAAAGTCACCCTGGGCTTTTGCACCCCGAGACCGATCAGTTCTTTGAGATAGGTACAGCCAGTGGTCGATGCCAGCACAAAAGCTAGCGCCAGCGTCGCAAGGCGCGACGAAAGACGAGAGTAAGTGGGGGCATTAAAACTATTCATCCCGTTCATGATAACGCGAGTCAACTTGGTGATGTCAAGCCAATGGCCCACATTTTTAGGATCAAGCCGGCCGTTGTGGCGTAGCCACTCCACGCCTTAAGGATTCGACCAGTTGGTGACAAGATGAAATACGATGGAAACGCGCTCACTGCCAAGGAGCGGGCTATATCCTCGCTTCCGAGAAGTACGGTTGTCGAGAGCCCAGTCGAAGTTACAAAGGCGCGGACCTCGGCCTCCTGCTCGTACGCCAGAGCCAACGCGCTCACCTGAAATCCACGCTCCTTGAGGACATTGAGGTTTGCCGCCGTCGCGCGACAAACGCCGCACCATGGCGCAAAAACGTACACCAGTGTCACGCCTCCACCCGCCTCGGGCAGCGTGCCGGTGGTACCCTCCAGTGATGGCAATAACCTGGCGGATTCAGGCCACATACCGGATCTCATGGAGGATGCCTGCCACCATTCCACACCAAGGATTAAAAGCATAAAAATCAGGATATTGCTGGCAAGTCTCAGAAGGCGACGATACATAGATGCAAACTCCTTGCATTTTCGATTGCTGGGCGGATGAGCATCGGCTAGATTGCGCACACTTTAGCTCTGGGAGTGGATGCATGGCACCAAATCGCTTACCCGTTACCGTTCTTTCCGGTTTCCTCGGCGCGGGAAAGACCACACTCCTTAATCATATCCTGAACAACCGTCAGGGACTAAAAGTCGCAGTAATCGTTAACGACATGAGCGAAGTCAATATCGATGCCGCACTTGTCAAAGGCGGTGACGCAGCACTTAGCCGCACTGACGAACGCCTGGTTGAGATGAGCAACGGGTGCATTTGCTGCACACTGCGAGAGGATCTCCTTATTGAGGTAGGGAAACTCGCGCGCGAGGGACGGTTTGACTACCTCGTGATCGAGTCGACCGGCATCTCTGAGCCTATGCCTGTTGCTGAGACCTTTACGTTCACCAGTGAAGATGGTGAGACACTCTCTACTGTGGCCAAACTAGACACTTTGGTGACGGTCGTCGATGCACAGGCTTTCCTCGCAGACTATGCCGCTGCAGATCAATTAGTTGATATTGATGCTGGCATTGATGACACGGACGAGCGGACTGTATCGGATTTACTAGTAGAGCAAGTTGAATTTGCCAACGTGATCGTCATCAATAAGACCGATCTCGTTGACAAAGAAGAGCTCCAAGAACTCACCGGTCTCATCCAAAAACTAAATCCATCGGCCAAGGTCATCCACACGACTAAGAGCCAGGTGGCCCTGGGCGAAATCTTAAACACAGGTTTGTTTGACTTTGATCAAGCATCGGCTGCAGCCGGTTGGTTAACCACGCTGCGTGGTGACGAGGGTTCGGAAGCGGAAGAGTACGGATTTTCAAGTTTTGTTTACCGCGCCAAGCGCCCCCTGCATCCCGAGCGTTTCGCCGCGTTTTTAGAGGGTGTGTGGGATCAAGGCTTGGTACGCGCCAAAGGCTTTGTTTGGTTGGCATCGCGCCCTGATCTGATGGGCAGTCTATCGATCGCTGGTAAATCATGCGTTCTAAATGCGGCTGGTCATTGGCTCGCCGATACTCCGCGTGATGAGTGGGCCCTGACAGATGAGGAAATGGCAGAGGTTCAAGTTAAGTGGGACGATGAGGTTGGTGATCGTAACCAAGAGCTAGTGCTCATCGGGCAACATTTCGATCGTACCGCGGTCCAGCAAGCACTTGATGACTGTTTGCTCAGCGCCGCTGAGTTTAAAAAAGGCGCCACCGCGTGGCGTCGCTATGCCGATCCCTTCCCAGCTTGGTGACTTACTGGTCGATTGCGGCAGGCGGGACCGCAGCGTCCTCGCCGAGACCTGGCGGTGGTGGTGGCGGCGGTGGCACCAATTGGGCTAGCGGTGGTGGCGGTGGTTCTAGTTTTACCACAGGTGGTAGCACTCTATTGGGCAGCGGCTCGCATGCCGCGAATACCGGTGATGCCTGGATCCGTGAGGCGAAAAAATATCACCGGCTCTCGTTGCCAACTTGATCTCAAGGAAATTTCCCACAGTGGATAACGTGAAAATTTATCCATGTTTAATGAATTTTCGTGAATAATTTTCCAGTAATAAGATTCGGCAAGCTCGCTGGGCATATAAGAAATTGAATTAACTGTTAAATTTATTTTAGAAAAGACTTCACGATAGCCGATTGATTTTGGAAGAAAATTACCGATAAGCTACAGACGGGGGCTAATACCTGGACAGAATTTCACGCCCACTTGGGGATCCGAATGCGGCCAGTAATCCGTCAAAATCTCATAGGCGAGTTAGTCCTTTCGCAGGGCCCTGGGACCCTCGCAAACGCGATCTCGGAGGCCGTCAACGCAGGCGAACTTCGTCGCCTTGTCCCGAGCATCTATACAACCGCAGTTGCGGAAGATCCGGCAGATGTGCTCCGACGTAATCTATACCAAGTCCTGGGCTCACTTTATGCTGGCGCGATTATCAGCCACCGCAGTGCGCTGGAGGCAGGCCCAGCAAAGCTGAAGGACAATTGGCACATCGTCCTATCCTACAAATACGACAAGAAGGTGCAACTTCCGGGTCTGACCGTGCATTTGGTCAAGGGGCCACAGGCGCTCCCGGGCGACATGCCATTCGCAGGGGGACTGCATCTGGCATCACCTGAGCGAGCCTGGTTGGAAAATCTGCGCCGCGTTAAGGCTCACGGTGGGTTCAGCAAGGTTCTATCACAAGAGAAGTTCGAGGAGCAGCTCGACGACTACATCCGCGTTAGCGGCGAAAATGCCTTTCGAGAGAAAGTAAATGCACTCCACCGCTTGGCAGAAACTAGTGGCTTCTCTCATGAAGCGGAAAGGTTCCAAAAGCTGGCTGGAACCATGTTAAAGACCCGCTCAGATGGGATCCTCAAGTCGGACCGCGCGCAACAGCGGGCGACTGGCTATCCGTATGATCCAGAGAGGGTCGTTCGCTTCGAGCAACTTTTTCAGGCACTTCGCCAACCGGCGAGTCTGCTCAAAAAGCTTTCATTGGATACGGTCCTCTGCTCTGAAAGCGCAATATCGACCCTGTGTTTCTTCGACGCTTACTTCTCGAACTACATCGAGGGAACGCGATTCGAGCTTGAAGAAGCACGCGCCATCGCCTTTGATGGCAAGATTCCCGACCGGCGTCCTGACGGGCACGACATACTCGGCACTTTCCGCACCTTGATGGGCATTGCTTCGACCCGTCCCGAGTCTTGGACATCATACGGAACGATGGCAGCCGACTTAATGCGTTATCACGCGGCAATCATGAAGGCTCACCCGGATAAACTTCCTGGGCGGTTCAAGACCGTGCGCAATTTTGCCGGCTCCACCGCCTTCGTGGTACCAGAACTAGTGGAGGGTACGCTTCGTAAAGGCTTCGAGTTATTCCGAGCTCTGGAGCCTGGTTTCGCTCGTGCCGCCTTCATCAAATTTATGGTTGCCGAGGTACATCCTTTTACGGACGGCAACGGACGCTTGAGCCGCATCGCCATGAATCGCGAGTTATACTCAACTTGCGAGGTCCCTGTCATCATCCCGACGGTCTACCGCTCGGACTACCTTGGCGGCGTGAAGAAGCTAACGCGCACGGACAACCCGGCCACATACATAAAGATGTTGCAGCGAGCCCAATGCTTCGTAGCGTCCATAGACTACACTACGTTCGAATCTGCGCAGCGCGCGCTAGCGCAAGCTAAAGCATTCTCCGACGACCCTGAAGATGTTCTACTTTTCTGAATACAAGAGCGAATTTTGACTGATGATATTGACGGTTTCAATTTGATCTCTAACTCGATAGGCGCCCATGAACAGTGATCCGCAGGGCACGTCGGAATTGGTACTACAAATCCGCCAGATATGCTGGTGGTTAACAACAATCAGAATGCCTGGACCGGCATCGATGTGCTGAATGCCAATAGCGGCGCTTCCGCGGCATCTAGTGTAACTGTTGGTTCCGCATTAACAGGTGGGCAATATGGATATCTAGCCTATTTCGGTTCCGGATATACGCCAAACGGATTCCGCTCTCCGCAATCTACCTAAATCTATTCATTCAGGTACTTACGGCGTAGCCCTAGCTTGAGCTACCTTGAATTTCCGCACAGTTGCAGCCAGCGCTGGGCTGCATGCCACGCCCCCGGAGGTGGTGTTAGCCACCTCCTAGGCACTGGCACCATGCGGCACAGAGGACCGTCCAGTGCTCGCGGAGCGCCTTCGTCTCAGCTCCACGACCTTAGTGGTCGTGACGCTGGGTTTACCTGTGGCGTCGAGCGACGAGCGTTCGATGCCGCTGCCGGTAAACCGGGCTGAGTGTCTCCGCGTCACTGGTGGTATCTGGCCCGAGCAGGGCAAGTCTTTGTGCATCACAAGTTTCAATCCATTGATGGCAGCGTTCTCGTCACGCAGGTGGTGACTGCCGCAGGATGGGCAGTCCCAACTGCGTACCTCCGGGGGGAGTCCTTCGGCCAGCTTAGATCCACATGCGGAGCAGGTGCGTGTCGACCCATGCTCAGGCCACTCGATGTAAATGCGGCCAGACCTGGCTGCCACCCACTGGACGACGAGTTTAAATCTACCGATGAGGGACTGGTTGTTCATGCTGC
>VGTI01000085.1 GCA_016874735.1 Deltaproteobacteria bacterium | reverse complement strand
TCACACGCGGGCGTGGGGTACTTGCCTATGCTGCCAACCCCAAGGAGCAACTTGATCAGTGAGGAGGCCGTGATCTCCTCCGTAGAGGTTGAAGTCGGCGTCATCCAGATAGAGGCGCCGTGCACATCAGGTATCCCTAGCTGCCTGCCAAAACCGGGGAAGTATGCTGGATCAGGCGCCAGTTCGACCCCCGTCATGGAACAGACTTCTAGTACATGCAGAGCGCCTGCTGGGTAGGCGGCAAGTTTAATGACGGACTCGTCTTTTTGTTGGCAGCCTAGGTTCTGGCACTGGCGGAGGACAATGATTTGGGCGTCCACAGCACCCGTTAAATATTTAGGAATTGGCATATGAAGCTCCGGACCGCGGTAGTTGATTTGGCAGTGATGGCGCGGAGCTTTGTTTTGGCAGCGTATCGAAGCTGCAATTGGCTTACTACTGGACTGTTTAGCTACGTAACTGAGGACATCGTGCATCAGCTTCACTTGACCGGCGGGTATTTTCTGCGCCATCGCCTTAGGTAGGCGGCGGATATTACCTTCGCTTGCATCCATCTCCGTGGTGTCACGATATCTGGCATTTGCTTGCTCACCCTTGAGCTGACAGTGGCTATTGGGGAAAGCTCCTATGGGGCCTATGCCGGCATAAGCCGCGATGGGACGATAGTTGCGCATCGGTTCCATGATTTGTTTACCATCGCTCGCCAGTTTTGGGCGGCCACTCTCGTCGTAGGCGGGAACCGTGTCCTCGAATTCCTCAACTGATACGCGCAATCCATGCACCTCAGGCAGGTAGCCGACAGAGCTGATGAGTTGACCCAAGTAGTCAAACGGCGCTTTCCACTCTCCTGCTGATTTGGTCCCAATCTTTGCCTCAAGCCCGCGGATGTCGCAGACTTCAAAGTCATAGACCGGCTGTCCCTCAGCACCGCGCCGCGCGACTGTACGCCACCACATCTGAAACTTGTTGTCGCCGCAGCTCCCATCGTTGCAGTCCTTTGACAGCACGACGTGTCCGGCCATGGTGCCAAAGAGAAAGGAACCGAGGGCCATCTTCATCTCAGGCCCCTCGTAACTTAGGTGGCAGTGCTGTTCCCCTGGGCTGTAGTTCTCACATTTAATCGATACGGGGAGTGTCCGCTGCGGTCCCCCGCTTGGTTCCGAGGCTGCAACCAAGTACGGGAAATTGCGGTATGCCTCGGCCGCCATCTGTGCCGGAAGCGTAGAGCTAAAGGTGATGGGTAGTCCCTCGGATGTAGGCATGCCAATCCCTTGTGCGGTCGATGCGGGATTGGCATGGCGACATTGCAAAGCAAACGATACTGCAACCGCAGCGGCTCCGACCAAGACCAGCTTGGGAACGCGCATCGACTGTCTCCTTTAGAGCATCTGTTAGGGCATCTGTGGTAACGGAGATGATGCTTCAGGATACCACATACTGGCCAGTCGATGCAGGCGGCAGTCGGCGGGCTTTAACTCAATGGTACAGACTTGAGTAAGGACACTGAGAAATAATCACGGGCGTCCGTCCACCACTCGGTAAGTTTGAGTCCATGGGCTCCAGCCAGAGCCTCGATATCGCTACGCTCAAACTTGCGCGAGCTCTCGGTGTAGATGGGCTCGTCTTTTTTAAAGTTATAAGCTTTACCGGCGATGTGTACCGTCTGGTCGATGTTGCTTACCAGGTAGATGTCGATTTTTTTCTTGGCCTGATTGTAGCGGACTTCGTGACGAAACTGGCCCACATGGATGTCGCCACCGAGGTCACGATTCATCCGATGGAGAATGTTAAGATTAAACCGCTCAGTAACTTTCTCGGAATCGGAATACGCACGGATGAGTACTTGCTCGTCTTTGACTAAGTCGGCACCCATGAGCATGTAGCCCTCGTCGCCAACGATGGTCCGACAAATATCCATCAGCGCGTGAGTATCTTTCATGCTGAGGTTACCAACAGTGGACCCAGGAAAGAATAGGAGCGGAGTCATGCCTTCCAGGTGCTCTCGCCAGGGAAAGTCAGCAAGCTGCTGATAGTCAGCACAAATGGCCTTCACCTGCAGGTCTGGGATATCAGCTGCCAGCTGCTCGGCCTCAGCGTTTAGTAGCTCTTTCGAGATATCGACGGGCATGTAGAGTTGTACATGAGTCAGGTGCTTCAGGAGTTCTCTAAATTTGGTGCTGCTAGCCCCACCGAGCTCAACAACAGCTACCGGTTTACTCGTGTCGAGGTTGATGACGCCGAGCTGTTTCATGATCGAACGCTCAACCCTAGTCAGGTAGTAATCATTGGTCTGACATATTTCGTCGAAGCATTGGGATCCTGCGGCGTCATAAATGTATTTGGGTAGTAGGTACTTGCTTGGGGCGTTGAAACCGCGCTCGACGTCACCCAGGAAGTCGTCGGCCTTGGGCTGGAGGTCAATCAGATGGAGGTTCGAGGGGGACATGCAGCATTCTCCTTCGTCGGGAGGTGGGTGAGGGGGTAGAGGGCTATAGCTACGAACCAGATGGGCCTCCGGTGAGGCATGGCGTGGAGCTAGAGGATATAGCTCGCCTGGTTAATATACATTAAAATAATTTAAAATAAAGAATATTTTTATAAAAAATATAAAATACATTAAAAACAATATAAGCAACCGAAACCAAAGGGATTTTCGCTCTTTATTGTGAGCTCGTGATTAGCTGCCATTTAGCGACAGGCAAATGACTTGGCGTCGACCCGCGCACAAGCAAGGGCGTTCACGGTCCTGACGAACTCGCCACAATTGGTGTAACAACACGTCACATTGAAGACATCATTGCCGAGCTGAGCAATAGCGGGGCACGCCTGAGCCGTCGCAGTATTTGTAGTCGTCGTTTTGGTCCCGATGGAGCCCGTGTGCTCCCACATGCCTACGGTATTTTCGGCGGGCTCACAGGCCTCCTGTCCATTGGCAGCTGCTACGCAACTACAGGTGAAGTCCGTCGTGGCTGGGCAATTGACGTTGGCAGCTAAGTTAATGCCGTTATTAGTCGTACCCGTATCGGTGCCTGCGCCCGTGGTGTTCCCATTAGTGGTGTCGTTGCCATTAGTGTCGTCGGTCGAATCATTAGTTTCGTTGTCCGCTTCGGTGTCAGAGGATTTAGACACGCTCAGAATCGAGGTCCCTTGCGCCCCGGTGCTGGTGGCTCGCTTAGTACCAGATGGACTCATCGGTGATGTGCCACTGCAGCCTAGCACCAGCGCCAAGAGCATGGCTATTCGGTTTATGTTTAGAGGTAGTTGCATAAGTGTTGGGTGCCGATCTCATGGGGACTATCACGCCCCACGAGTCGTATCGGAGCAGCCAGAGGAAAAGTTGAGGTGGGTCTGTAGGGGGCTAAGACTATTGAGTGTTTAGTGGACTATTTTAGCCTGGTGATTTGGGTGAGAAATTCGTAACTCACTGGACCCACTCGATGATGACGATGCCGGGGGCTCCGTCGCCGCCGCTGCTCGGTGCACCACCACCACCTCCTCCCCCCGCTCCGTAAGCCGTAGCTGATTGGCCAGCTATAGTAGTGCGACCGGCCCCCCCCACCGCCGAGCGAGGAGCTTCCTCCCGTACCGCCACCACCCGAACTTTCAGATTGTCCCCCAGCACCGCCGCCGATGTTGAGGTCACCGGATGAAGTAGTGCCGCCAAGGCCCCCCTCTTTAGTTGCCGAAGAGCCCCAACTACCGCCAGTAGCCGTTAGTATTGGGGTCGCTGCACCCACCAAACTCACAGTTGAGTTACCACCATTCCCGCCGGAACTGTTATTCGAATCAAAATTGTCATTGTCTCCGTTGCCTCCTGCTCCGATCACGATTGTGAGAGAACTAGACAAATTAGAGAGCCATTTAATTGCCGTGGCGCCAGCTCCCCCACCGCCACCGTCACCGTATCCCCCGCCTCCCCCGCCACCGACCACGGTGATTTTGTAAACGGTATCTGACGAGGTGCCAGTAGGCAGCGAGAACGTTCCGTTGCTGGTGAATATTTGCCTCCGGAGTTGCTTTGATAGCGAAATCCACGAACTTCCGTCGCAGAATTCCATCGAGTTAGATGACGTGCTGTAACGTAGTGCTCCCTGTGCCGCAGTCGTGCAATTAGAGGCCGTGGACTCCTTCACGCGCAGTAATCCGTTAACCTCCAACTTTACTTGGGGTGACGTAGTCCCGATGCCGACGTTCCCCGTAGTCGTCAGGGTCGCGAAGGCACCCGCGCTAGCAGTGATAACCCCGGCGCTGAAGTTGCCGGACGCATCACGTTTCACAATAGTGGACGGTGTATTAGCGTTGGTAGCTGCAGAAGTGTCCCCGACAGCAGTGGCGATGGCTGATGACGTCTTTCCACCGACAGTCGCAACTGTAGGGTTTGGGTAAGTGCCACCTAGATCGCCGCTAGCCGCTCCCGTGGGCGGCGGTAAGGTAGACCAGCTGCCGTCTCCTTTCAGAAACTTACCTTGGTCTCCTGCGTTTGGCGTCGGTACTGCTCCTTGTGCACCATTGGTAGCGGCTGTGGCGCCAGTCATCGGAGGTAAATCGGCTGCAGTTAAGTTACCGCCACTCGTCACCTGACCGTATGCGTTGGTCGTAACCTTGGTATAGTTTCCAGGTGTACTAATTGATGCGAGGCTGACCGTTGCTGTGCCGTTAGCGTTTGCAACCGCAATGCTTCCGGGGGATCCCTCCACCATGCGCAGACGCCCGGCAAAGCTCTGATAGTCCGTGTTCGAGATGAGGCCGCTAGAGACTCCAGTAGCGGATGCCATAGGAATCACGATCGTGTGCGTAGTCATCGAGGAATCGACTCGCAAACTTGTGCCACTGGTGGAGGTTGTAAGGAATTGGTTTGGGGAGCTGATATTGTTGATCGCCGATATACCAGTACCCGCACCACCCCCGCCAACTGTAGTGAGATCAGCGTCTAAGTAAAACTTGTTGTTAGTCCCATCCCATTTGATTACTTGCCCGTTCGCAGGAGTGCCAAAGTTTAGGTCATAGCCGCCCAGTTTCGAGTCTGCATAGTCTTTGTTGACGCTTTGGTCTTCGCTTGTTGGCTTCACGAGTCCACTGATGACAGAGCCGTTCATAGTTAACGATCCGAGCTGAGCACCTGCGGCCTTAATGCTGCCGTTGACATCTAGCGTTGCACTGGGCGCCGTCGAGCCAATCCCGACATTTCCAGAAGAATTGATACGCATTCTCTCCGTTGGCTGGCCATTTGCCGGTCTGGTGGTGAATGCCAGGGCGCCGTTATATGCAGAGCCCCCAGCCTCCTTGACAGCTTTGAGGCCTGCTAGTTGGTACGGTGTCGACGACGTACCTGCGGCACCTTCCACCATGCTGCCCAGAGCGATGCCGCCGCCAGCACCGGCTTCAAACGACGAATTGTCCATAATCTTTACCAGGAACCTATTATCGGTTGAAGAGAACGGCGTCCCTTGAACATCCAGCACTGCGCCTGGATTTGTCGTCCCAATACCAACGTTGCCCGCAAACCTCGCGCCACCGGAAGTCGCGATCTCCGTGTTGCCAGTGATCAGTGAGGAGCCGTCTATAGTGCCTGCTGAAAGTAGGGCGCTGCTCAGCGTTTTATTCGTTAAGGTTTCCACGCTATCGCGCGTCACGATCGTTCCGTCCGTTGGGAATGTCGCAGTTGATTGTATACCGGTGCCGCCGAGGCTAGCGGGCAAGATGCCAGAGACGATCTTGGCAACAGGGAGGTCCGGTATATCGCTTACCTCGATAGTCGATCCACTCGTAACCCGCCCCTTGGCGTCCACGACTACCTTGCTGAAGTTCCCAGCGGTCACGCCCGTATTTTTTAGGATGGGACTTGGGAAATTTCCGGTTAGATCGCCACTTGCTGGGCCCGTGGGCGGTTGGCCTGACATCCACGTCAACACGCCGCTGCCGCTCGTACCTAGCACCTGACCACTGGTGCCTTCCGATGATGGTAGGGTCAGTTCTACAGGACCGGATGCCGCAGGGTCTGCCTTGAGTGACACCCTGGGAGTTCCATCGGAAGCGGCCGCAATCAGCCGTTGAGCCGACACAGTTCCTGTCGTGACGATATTTGTGGAGCCTGTGATCAGGGACGAGCCGTTGACGGTGCCGGACGTGACGATCGGTGACGATAATGTTTTGTTGGTGAGTGTTTCAGCCGCACCTTCGGTAACGATGACTCCTGTGGCTGGGAACGTCGCGTTAGAATTGACTCCAGTGCCACCGCGGTTTGTTGCGAGTGTACCCGTAATCGCAGCTGGCTCACTGAGGTCGAGAGCGCCAAACGCCGGCACCGATCCCCCTTGGGGTATCCTCAGCACCTGACCAGAGGTACCGGCGGCAGTCGATAGGATATTGCCGGTGATGTTGCCTAGCAGGACGCCGTTGTTTGTAAACTGAACCGCACCAGTGCCGCCGTGGCTCACATCGATCACCGGAATGTCAGCCACTGAGAGGCTACCACCCTCTGTGGCCCTGCCTTTGCCATCAACCACGAGCTTAGTGTACGTGCCAGGTGTCACACCGGAGTCTACGAGCGTTGGACCGGGGTAAGATCCCGTCAAGTCGCCACCGGCGGCGCCGCCAGGGGTCACGGACGTCGATGTTGTACCGCTTGCGTTTGGCGCCGCAATCCAACTCAATGTGCCACTATTATCTGCGGACAGCACATGCGAACCGGCTCCCATGGGCCGGTCGGCTGCCAGAGAAAGTAAACCATCATTTGTATACTTAAATACCGTAGTGTCGATCGGTACTTTGAGCGCGTAAGGCGTCACACTAAACTGCTGTTTAGCATAAACACGATTGTGGGTCTTATCGGTGATCTGAATGTATACAGTGGTGGCGGTCTCTGAAAATACTTTGTGGAAATCACTGGGACTCAGCTCGATCGCTAACTGAAAAACACCGTCCGAGACGGCGACGTCTGGTAGAACGATGGGACTACTGATCTCGATCCTTGGTGCGGTATCGGCGGCGTCAGCATAAAAATCTACGGCGACGGTGATCGGGCCCTGTACGGGTTTACCATCGGCCTCGGTGATGCGGTTGCTGTAGGTGAGCTCGTAAGGAAAGCCGGCGGCCTCAGTGGTGTGCAGTAACAGCAACAGGGATCCAGTGACTGCAATGAGTCGCAGCATCTTTGTGCGCATGCTCCAGATGTAGGTTCGGCGCGCCATCGGGTCACCCTTGTTTCGCGGCACGGTCCACTAACGGGTCACGGGCTCTCCCGTAGCGGCTAAGCACCGGAAATCGCACTTCCCTTAGTACGAGGTTCGGACTTCCGGACCCAATACTTTAGGGGAACGGGGGCACAAGGGGTGACCCGCTGAAATTACGAGGTAAATTAGACCTTGTTGAAGGCCTTTCACGGTGCGCTTCCGGAGGGTGTCAGAAACTTGGACAGGCCGACCGGTCTGCTCTCGGGTCCTGCAACCAGGAGTATCTTATGATCTTGATAATCATTCTCAGTTAGGTTAGGGTCTGATCGTCGAAAGGTACCTGTCCGCACCGCTTGTCGGACGCCGTAAGGGACCGCATAAAGGATCAAGTCATGACAGCTGCAGCACCCGACGGTCTGGAGCAACTACCCACTGAATTTTGTGAAGAGGCTGATCTCCACGCAGCACATGCAGTGCTGCAATGCTATTGGCGCGAGATCGCTGCACCAAACGGTTTAGTCACCTGGCTTGCAGGCGCGAGTCAGACCGGACAGTCTCGCGCCTATCCGTTCTTGGCTCGCATTGCCCTGCCTTTTTCGGGGGCAGCGGTCCTAGCCGCGGTCGATCGTCAATCGCTGGTAGGGATCCGGCATTTGGGCGAAATATCCCTCGAGGGCTCAGCTGGCGAGACTAAGTTGGGTCGCAGTGCGCTAGCCAAGCTCGTCGTGACGGAGCTGGCTCTGCGATTCAATCGGCCACTAAACAGTGATCTATTGGTCCAGATGGGTTTGAGCGCGCAGGTGACCGCCTGGATCCTGAGCGTGATGCCTCCGTCCATTCTTAACCTAGCTGATCCTGCCGTTGCCTACATTAAATCCGAGCAGTCGCTAGCCTATGGGCATCCATTTCATCCGACGCCCAAGGCGCGTAGTGGCATCGCCCCGGACGAGCTGCATCTATATTCACCAGAGGCGCATGCCTCGTTTCAGCTCCATTATTTTGCCGTGCGCAGGGAGTTCACGCGACAAGATAGCTGCCTTGAACGGGCGGCGACTGAGCTAACGGCTGCCGATGGTCCCAAGCACCTGATTCCTGATGACGGGTGGGCGTTGGTCCCGGTGCACCCATGGCAGGCGCGCTATTTGTGCCAGTTTGTTGGCGTGACCGACGCGATCCGTGATGGGCACATGCGGTATTTAGGTGCCTACGGCAAAAAGTTTCATCCTACGGCCTCTGTACGCACACTATTTGCGGCAGAAAGCGCCTACTTTTACAAACTTTCGCTCAGCTTTCGCATCACCAATTGTTTGCGGCGTAATGCCTTGCCGGAACTCGCCGCATCACTGCGCGTCAACCGCATGATGGCTGCCATCCGCCCCAGCATGCAGCAAGCTTTCCCGCAGTTCGCATACTTGGATGAATTGGCATTTCTGACGGTAGTGCTACCAGATGCCCCGTCCGCGGAGCAGCAGGCGATTACTGAGGGCTTTGGGATGATGCTGCGCCGCACCATCGATACGAGTGGCGACACAGTGCCTCTGCTTGCAGCAGCGCTATTTGGCAACGGTGATCGTGGGCGGTCCATGATTCGCCAACTTATGGTTGCGGCTGGACTCGGATCCGAGCCTAGCGACGACGACATAGAGCGCTGGTTCGGCGCCTACACGGAGGCCTTGGTCCCGCCGCTCCTATATCTTTATTCGCGTATGGGCATCATGTTTGAGCCACACCTGCAGAATATCGTCATGGGCTTTAAAGACGGTTGGCCAACGGCAACATATTTGCGTGATTTTGAAAATGCGCGGCTTGTGGCGGAGCGTGTTAGCGCGGAATTCACCCGTGATCTAACTGCAGCAGATAAAGTAGAGCTCTATTACAGCGAGCTCAAGGCGTGGAAAAGGTTTGCCTACTGCCTCTTCTCCAATCATCTCGTTGAGGCGGTCAGACAGCTGAGCTTCGGGCGTCCTGCGCTTGAGGCGCGGCTTTGGCAGGCTGTCGAGCGCACCGTGACTGGTTACCTAGTAGAGTATGGTGAGAGCGCTGCTTCACCCATGCTCCGGGACTTACTCGCTGGCGAACCGCTACCGGCCAAGACTAACCTGATCACACGCGTTCTCGTCGGTAAGGATGCTGAGGCTACCTATGTCCCCCTCGGTAGTCCTTGGACCAGGCCCGTCACCGAAACTGCAACTAACGGTCGTGGCCTAGCCCTCGCCACGCAAGTTAATGCAATGGGCGAGAGATAAGCCGCGATGACCGTGAGCCGCCGTCGCCCCAATATCTATCAGCATCGCCAGCGCCACCGTTTGGCAGCACTTTTCATTGGCATGCCGCTATTTATCGTGGCGCTCACGGGATGTGTGCTAGCCCTCAAAGCGCCAATTACCGCGAGCGGTATCCTTGGTGCCCGTGATCCTTGGCCATTTATTTACGATCTTCATCGAGGTTTAGTGGCTGGCTGGCCTGGTCGCGTGCTCATATCTGTGGCGGGACTTGGACTCTGGTTAATGGTGGTGTCGGGACTAAAATCGCTTGTACGATTGAAAGGGCGCAAGCCCTCACGGCATGCTGTGATTGGCATGGTGCTCGGCATCCCCATCGCGGTGGTGGCTAGTATCGGCGCAGTGCTCAATTTCGTCGAGCCACTGAGCAATTGGTTGGATCCTATTCCAGTCACGGAGACGATTCACGTCGCAGGCGCTTATCAATTGAATGAAGCTGAAATGTCGTCAGCGCGTTTGGCTGCAGCCGCCGTTAGAAATGACGCGGATCCCCTTAAGATTTATCAGCCCAAGGTCGGACGACCGTATCTTATATTTTATTACGAAGACAATACGCGCATCTATATCGAGCCCAAGACCTCTCAGGTGCTGAAAGTGCGGAGTTCATGGTCGCACTGGACCGGTGCGCTTCTACCTTTGCACAGTCTAAGGCCACTTGGTCTTAGTGGTATAGCTCTGATGTTGCTGTTTGGCTTGTCGCTAGCTTGGTTAACAGGTAGGGGGCTTGCCGCGCTGATTCGTGCGTGGGTGACCCCTGTTACTTGACGAGATTTTTTTGCACGATATCAAC
>VGTI01000084.1 GCA_016874735.1 Deltaproteobacteria bacterium | reverse complement strand
CCTGGTACAGAGAAATCCTGCCATTTAGGCAGAGAGTGGGTTGCGGAGGAGGACAGGTTGGCCCGGGAAGCAAACCCGGGTGCTGGGGCAATGGGGGTTGATTGTCCTACCATCCCGCAGGCAGCCAAGCACACCAACTCCGACGCGGCGTGGCCTTGCCGCGTCATGGAGCGCGCCCCGACTCACCTTTTATAAGCACAAGATCGAGCCCCTGCATCCTAAGCAGTCATTTAAGATTACGGTCGAGGGTACTGGCGACTTTGAAATCACTAAAGAAGACTTTATGGCGCATTTCAATGACGTGATCATGTCGCCGTCTTACCGTTCCGATGGCCTTTTCACCTACACGCAAATTCCTGATAAGGTTCTCCGCTACCGCAAGGCCTAGCCCATCAAACCCAATACTGACAAACCTAAGCGACTCATGACGCGTCAGGGCTTCCAAGAGCTGGCGAAGGAGCACGATGAGCTGCTCCTGGTCGAACGACCAAAGGTGGTACAGGGTATCGCCATAGCCGCGGCCGAGGGTGACCGTTCGGAAAACGCTGAGTATATATACGGCAAAAAGCGCCTGCGAGAGCTAGATAAAAGGCTGCGCTACTTGGGCACTCTCCTCAAAGATGTGCAGCTAGTTGACCCGGCAAAACTGACAGGTGACCGAGTCAGCTTTGGCTCCACCGTGCAGATTGTCGACGAGGTCGGACTAGAGAAGTCCTATACTATAGTTGGCGAGGGTGAGACCGAGTTTCACCCTGACGGCATCTCCTATAAATCACCGGTCGCACGGGCCTTGCTCGGACGCCGCGTGGGAGACATCGTTGTGGCTCAGCGGCCAGCTGGTGAAATAGAACTGGAGATTACTGGCCTGCTTTTCGCAGGCCGACCATGGAGGTCTTAGAGTGAGCACTTTTAAAAACTCCCGACCGGAAACAAAGCAAGCCCACGATACGGCAACTCCACCAAATCTGGTTCAATTTATGCTGCGCCATTGGCGTACTCGCCCCACCCGCGCTAACCCGGCCCGCCACCTTGCCAATCACAAAGCGAGACGGGCGGCACTCAGCGCTCTCTTTCCTCGGGAGCTCTTAGTCATCCCGACCGGTGAGCGCAAAGTGAGGGCTAATGATCAGTTTTATCCGTTCCGGGCCGGTTCCGATTTCTTTTATCTTACGGGATGTCATGAGCCGGAGTGTGTTCTTGTGCTTTGCCCAAATGCCAAGGGCGGCAAGGGCCATAAATCAGTGCTCTTTGGCGAGCCGAACCCAGGCAAGACAGACTCGAGCTTCTTCACCGACCGCGTGAACGGCGAGCTTTGGGAGGGCCCACGACCGGGACTGCCCGAGTTGCAGGTACTGACAGGTGTCGACGAGTGCCTACCGCTCACTGATTTGGAGAGCTACTTAACAACGGCCAAGTCCAAGGCAACCAAAGGACACCGGCTGCTGAGAGACTATTCACCTCGCTGCCAAAGGGTCTTGAGCGGAGCCCATCTAGAGACCAATAAGGAGCGCGACCTAGAGCTAGCCAATGCGCTGAGCGAGCTTCGCCTCATTAAAGATGATCAGGAGGTTGCTGAGCTGCGAGCGGTAATCAAATCAACCAAACGCGGCTTCGAAGATGTGATCCGGGTGCTTAAAGTTGCTAAAAGCGAACGTGAGCTCGAGACCATCTTCTGGGCACGGGCTAGACAAGAAGGTAACGACGTGGGCTACGGCACGATCGCTGCCGCTGGCGAGCATGCATGCACTCTGCACTGGAAGAAGAACGACGGCAAGTTGCGCCCGAAGGATCTCCTGCTACTTGATGCAGGTGTCGAAGGTCATAGCTTGTACACAGCCGATATCACCAGGACTTTGCCAATAGGTGGTAAGTTCAGCAAAGAGCAGCTAGAAATTTACAGCTTAGTCCTCAAAGCTCAAAAGGCCGCCGTGGGGGCCGTTCGACCAGGCAACGACTTCATGGAACCCAATCGAGTCGCCATGGAAGTTCTGGCCTTAGGCCTAGAGGAACTCGGCCTCTTACCGATGGGCGCAGCAACAGCTTTGCTACCCGAGAATCAGTATTACAAGCGCTACACATTGCACAACGTCAGCCATATGCTCGGCCTCGACGTGCACGACTGTGCGCAGGCGCGCCAAGAATCCTATAAGTACGGCAAGTTACAACCAGGGATGGTGCTAACGGTCGAGCCTGGTCTCTATTTTCAACCCGATGATCTCACCGTCCCAGCCAAATACCGCGGTATTGGCGTGAGAATTGAAGATGACGTTTTGGTCACAGCCAAAGGCTGCCGTAACTTATCAGCCGATATCCCTAGCGAGCCACGCGAGGTTGAGAGCTGGATGCGCTCAGTCTAATGCTCAGCCCTAAGACAACCGATAGTCCATCAGTCAGGGAGGAGTCTCATGACAGATGGACTAAAGCGGATCCTTGCAAAGGTTGCTGAGACACCCACATCAACGATGATCGATCGGTATTTGGCTCTAGTTAGCGAATTACCAAGCGAGCTGGACAAGACCGAGCGAGTTTTAGATCTGGGCGAGTCACTGATTGCCAAGGCACCCACCGAAGCACTCAGAGTGGTCGGGATGGTGCATGATGCTGCGCCTAAAAATCTGCGCGCTTATGACATTCTGATCGCGGCTTTCGAAAAACTGGGTCGAGCGGCAAAAGCTGGGGTGCTGCGTTTTGAACGCGACAAACTGCACAAATCTGCGCCGGAGGTCCTTGCTGCCGAAGTTCATCCAGAAATTATTAGCGAATCTAATCCCGTGGCACTCGTTTCCGACCCTGGGCAATTTGCCTCGCTACCTGAGGATGGTGGCTCCATCGCCGATCTGGCTACGTCGCTTGCCGGGCTCAGCTCCGGAGACGACGACTACGACTACACTATGGCGCTTGGCGCCCCACCCTCTGAGCAAGGAGCGAAGGGCGACGGCGACGACAGTGAGCACCCTGGTTCAAAGGCTTCGAGTCTGAGTAAACTCCAATCCATGGTCGATGGCTTTCGCCGTGATCGAACCCCTAGTCGCGTTGGCTCAGCCTTGAAATCAGCGAATGCGACGCGTAACCCCCTTGCAGCAACAAAGAGCGACGACACCCCGTCCCCCAAAACCACCACTAGCACTCGCGTATCAAAGTCTCTGCGCAAACTGGGTAGCTCCAAAACTACCGACTCTTCCAACTCCTCTGGTCAGGAGCGCCCAGATATTTCGACAGAGCGCACGAGTGTTGCTGTGCTGCCGCCAAATGTGGACGTGCTTCAGCTTGTTGATTTTAACCTAGCCGATCCCGCCAGCCCAACTCCTGGCTCACTCGACCCTGAAAGGATTCATCTTCTAGCCCGTGAGGCTCAAGCTGCCTTCGGCACGAGCATGAGCACAGCGTCACCAGGTCCTCTGAATGACCGTGGATCCTTAGATATTGGGACGGAGGAGTCGCCTACTGGTCTTGATTCGTCCAAATTTTCTTCCACTAACTTGGCTGAGGTCACTGATCTCTCAAGCTTCTGGGACCCGCTCCACGCCAGAATGGCCAAAGTCGATTGGGACCAGGTGTTGACTGAGATGCTGCAGCAGCGTGAGAGTCTCCTCGAAACCCTAGAAAAAGCTGCACCGTTAAAGTTTCCCCTGCCGCCCGAGGCTATTTCCGCCATTATTACTCAATTTCAAGCACAAGTGATTTCTGAGCCAACAGTGGCGCTCACACAACTTTGGGACATCATTCAGGGGATATGGGGCGATAAACCAGACGCAGTCATCGTCACCCTGCTGCAAGACCTTAACTTGACGCGAGCGACTCGCGGTTTTTGGGGATTTTACCTAGATGCTCTCCTAGCTCGGGGCTCAGCACGCCGCGTCCTCTTTGAGGTCGCAACAGTAGTAGCTCGCGAGCGTCAACTTAGCTGGGCCAAGACCGGATGGCAGAGACTGCCAACTGCATGGCGGCAACTCGGACTGCGAGGCTTTCAGTGGCAAGAAGACGAGGGAGTCGACGCGCTCCTGACGAGATTACGCCAAAGACCGCGTCAGATGATGAGCTCCCTCATATTAGGCGCCTGAACCACTCAAAAGGGCTGGCGAGCCGAGCCACTAAGCAGCGACAGCGAGATCAGCATGAAGGCAATGGCGAGCAACGTCCGCCTCTCACTGCGTAGCGCCGGAGAGAAGGTAATCGGCCACTCAAGATTTTGAAGTGTAGGCCACTTAGCCGGGAACCACGCAGGAACATGGCTCATGTAGTCTTCGTAAGCGGAGCCGAATCGGCCAATCAGGAGACGCTCCTCGTGCTTCACGATGCAGTAGTACTGAAAGCTGAACAGAGCCGCGGCGACGAACACGATCCAACTCACACCGCTAAATACTGCCAAGCCAATCGTAATGAGGAAGTTACCAACATATAGCGGGTTACGAACATAGGTGAAAGGACCACCGGTTATGAGCGCAGATCCAGCTGTCTCAACATTGCGCGTACGAGAAACGGAACCAATAAACGCCACGCTGTAAATCCGTACCAGCTCCCCTAGGACAACGATCAAGGTACCAAGGACGGCAGATTTGACGGTCGGCTCACAGGCGAACAGCACCAAAGCTATAAGTGGGATCGGCGTATAGTCCCGCCACTCAAAAAGTCGCTCGCCGATATCCTCCGCACTCCATTCGGACCAAGCAGGTCTAGAGCGACTCCCCTCGGTTTCGCTGTGACGCTCGAAGGTTGGCCCTCCAGCTACGGCTACTGCACTGTCAGTGGACTCCGGCGACACTGGCGGCTCTTTGTTCTCATCACTCACGATATGCGTCCTCTATGTACGAGATCGATTTAGTATCGTCTGTCTTGAATTTACTGGGGCGATGGCTCAGCAAAGATCACGGGAGTCGCTAAAGATAGCCGACTGACAGCCTCACTGGCAACCCGCGAATCAGCCAAATCTGCCGCCGACATGCCCATTAGTAGCGGCTCCATGGCGACTAATTGAGCGCCGATGTAATCGGAAAACGTCGAGCGAAAGAGGCCTTCAAAAAGGGCTCTAGCCTTCTTGCTACTTGAAAACAACATGACCTCACCAGCTTGGTCGCGCCAGAATGCATCGACATAACTGAGCGTAGGCAGCGCTCTGCACATGAGCTCCGCCTTGACTTCGTCACGCAGGTCGCGGCGCTCTTTAGGGCCAGGGGTCTTGCCGGTCTTTTGGCTGATCGCAAAAAACCGCTGCTTGTAGACAACTTGGAGTAAAGTTGCCGGCACCTTGCGCCGCTCGATGCGCAAGCGCAATAATACGCCGTCGGCGACACGGCAATCATGCAAGTCCCAAGGGTGATCAGGTGGCAGGTCGACCTTGACGCCATCGATGCCAACTGGCCGCACCCAACCGCATTGTTCCTCTTTCTTCACGCCGTCAAGAACCACGGGTTCAGCCTGGTAGAGGCCGAGTCTTTCAGCCATATCAGAAAGTTTGGGCCGACTGCCATCACCGATAAGCAGGTACCGTGAGAGCGCAATGCTGCCTTGCTGGATTGCCAAAAGAAACCACCTCGTCAAACAGTTTGAAGACGTTATGTTACTACTCTCAGCGAGGAGGTCCACGAACTTTTAAAGAATTCGGGCGGTCGGCCGATGAAAACCAAGTAACCAATGCATTTCATGGACTCGACTCTACAAGGCTTTTCGATGCGTAACGATCAATCCACCGACTTTGCGACCTATCGCGAGATCATGGGCGAGCTACTGCGGCCCATCGAGGGTCACGGGCTTGACGTGGATACGCTAAAGCGCCTTTATGAGAGTAAGCTCGTCTATCTAGAAAACCTCCGCGTGCGTTGCTTCTTAGAACTCAACAGCGCCGCTGGTGGTCATTTCACCATGAACGACTACAAGCTAATCTTGCAGGCCTCGGCCGAGACTAACCGGCACCTGAGAAATTTGATCCTTTTAGCCATAAGTACCAACCTCAAAAAACGCACCGCCAGCTGAAACGCGGTACCATTCAGCACAGCCTCTGTGTGGTCTGGGGCAAACCTCTGCTATAATTAGGTTTGGTCACCAACAATCCCGTGGCTTAGCTACGCGGATCAGCCAGAGGGTCGCATGCGTCGTAACCTACTTGTTGCCGACGACTCGGTTACCATTCAGAAAGTCATTCGCATTGCCTTTCACAGGTTACCGGTCGAACTCGTCGAGGCGGCCTCGCTAATTGAGGCACTAGCTGCCGTCGGCAATAAAAAGCCTGACGCCATCATTATCGACGCCAGCCTTCCAGGAGCTCGTGGGCCAGACGACTTTGCCCGACTGCGGAACGAGGCGGGTGGCGTTCCGATGCTGCTACTTATCGGGTCCTACGATGGTGTCGACGAGGCCTCACTCGGTCATGTTGGATTTGCCAAAGTACTCAAGAAGCCATTCGAATCCACAGACATTGTTGCCGCCGTCGATCAGTTGCTGGGTCTGCACGCCGCACCTACCCCACCCCCACCCCCGATGCGAGCACCTCCCTCGGCTCCACCGACCTCGTTACCGCCAAAACCATTGTCGTTGGCCTTTCTCGACAATCAGCCACCAGAGCCATCGGCATCAGTAGGTGGCGATTCCGTTTCCCTTTTTTCATTTGATGCCGAGCCCATCGAGCAGCCGACCGATGTCCCCTCTGGGGAGCCTGACTTGGGTTTAACACCGCCAAGCCGTGCCCAGCATGCCACCGTGATCCATAGTGGCGGGTTCCCAGGCTTACCGCCTGTGAACGAAGTCAGCCTAGAAGGCGGCACCCATCGTCCTCCGGTGATTCCGCAAACACTCGAGGGCCAACGCGGCCGTCGCGTATTTGCTACCCCGGAGGCACCACCGCCTCCCTTGACGAACGATGAGTTTGACCTGAGTTTTGCGATATTTGACGCTGACACGACGGCGCCAGCGCCACCGTCTTTAGGCAACCTACGCGCCGATCCGCGGGTGAGTGCCCCCGTACCACCACCACCACCGCCGCCGCGTACATCAGCTCAAGTCGCATCAGCCTTGGCAACACCACTGCCACTTGCCGAAAATCTCCCGCCAAGGTCGGAGTTTGCCTTTGCCGGCGAGGGCACCGCCTCAGCGACCGCGAGTCAGATCACGATGGCGCAAATGCCGACCTGGGTGCGGCAGGCTGTCGAAGACTACTGTGAGCGTCATTTTAAGAGCCTAGCCCGCGAGGTGTTAACCTCAGAGCTACGGCGTTTAGCTGACGAGAAAGCGCGGCACCTCGTTGACAATTGATGCCGCTTCGACGAGGATCCGGGCTTAGTCCGGAGGATGGTCTATGGCGCCAATTCATGCAATTCAATTAACCCCTATGATCACTCGTGCTCTCGAGGAGGACTGGGGTTTCGGCGACTGGACCACGGATCTATGTGTGGCCGCTTCGACGGAGGCCAAAGCTCGCATCATAGCTAAAGAGCAAACAGTCATTGCTGGTGTCGAGGTAGCTGAGGCCGTTTTCAACCTGGTCGATCCCAGCTTGAAAGTTGACCTCAAGGCGAAGAATGGCGACCAGTTAAACCGTGGCGACCTAATTATCGAGATCAGCGGCTCCGCTAGATCGATACTCAAAGCTGAGCGCGTTGCACTTAATTTTTTGGGCCGCATGTGCGGCATTGCTACGCTAACGCGTGAATTTGTTAAAGAGCTTGCCGGTACCAAGGTGCAACTCCTGGATACCCGCAAGACGACCCCAGGCATGCGTCTACTTGAAAAATCGGCAACCGTCATCGGTGGTGCGCGCAATCACCGCATGTGCTTAACCGACGGTGTCATCGTGAAGGAAAATCACATTCGCGCTGCTGGTGGCATAAGTGCCGCGGTTAGCCGTCTACTTGAAAGTCTACCGCCGACGCTTAAAATTGAGGTCGAAACGACAAATCTGAGCGAGGTGCAAGAGGCACTTGATGCCGGCGCAGACCTCATCATGCTCGACAACATGTCGGTATCTGAGATGGCGTTGGCTGTGCGCACAGTGCGCGGCCGTGCTTTGCTCGAAGCATCAGGCAATGTCCGCCTAGACACTGTTCGCGACATTGCTTTAACAGGCGTCAATTTTATATCCACCGGCGCCATTATTCACTCTGCGCGTTGGTCGGACCTAAGCCTATTATTTGACCTGTGACGGCCACCGGCGGTGGCAGGGGTTTCAGATTGAGCAAGCCAGCCGTAGCGGTTCTGCACCTAAAAACTGTAGATTCAACCTCACGTCATGCGGCGCAGTTGCTGCGTGATGATGAACTTGAAGGCAAGCGCGCTGCGCCTTTCGCTGCGCCTTTCATGGTCTGGGCCGATGAGCAAACTGCGGGTCGAGGACGACATGGTCACGAGTGGATTAGCCCACGTGGCAATCTTTATGCCACGATGGTTCTGCCGCCTCCTGGGGTTGGGCCGGAGCATCACGGGCTCTTGCCGCTCAAGGCTGGGGTTATTACGGCAAGGTTTATTGAGCGTGAGTTTGGACTGAGGACCACTCTCAAGTGGCCAAACGATATCTTGTTTGGTGGGCATAAGCTCGGTGGTATTTTGGTAGAGACCAGCATAAACGGATCTGAGTTTGGTGAGTTGCTGGTTGGCATCGGTTTAAATATCAATCATGCGCCTGTCATCAAAGACGGGGATTACCGCGCCGTGGCCCTGCACTCCCTTCTTGGCCGTAGCCTCGAAATTCACGACTTAGCCGAGAAGTTTGCCGCGAGCTTTTGGGAGCTCTGGACCGAGTTGCCACTGGACCGTGTAGTGACAGCTTACGCTGAATATGCTGTGACACCGGATGAAATCTTTTACAAGGGAACTGGTAGCGAACGACGATACGCTCGCCTTGGAGTTTTGCGGGACGACGGCGCACAACTCCTTCACGACTATGACTCACCCGATCAACTCATAGCCCTTAGCAACGCTGATCATGGATGGCGGTGGGCGTTACAAAGTGCGGAGTCAAGAGAGCTAGCTACCTGCGACATTGGCAATACTGCCACCAAGCTTGCCTATTACCGTGATGCGCGCAATGAGTCGGCCCACTGGGTCAATCAAGTGGTGCACGAGAGTGACGAGACCTCGCTTCGTAAAGCCCTTGTCCAGCTCAAACTACGCGTCGAGGGTCACGCTGTCCCTCTGCACGTAACGTCGGTAAGACCAGAGCGCACCAAGCAACTCATGCAGATGGCGTCGGCGCTGGGGTGGCCTCTCGTAGTAATAAGCAAGCGGCAGGTCCGACGCCGAGGTGATGGCTACCTACTGAAAGACCTTGGCATCGATAGATTAGCGGCAATTGAAGGCTGGCTTGCCAGTCTTAGCGATTCCGATCGGCGTTGCCAAGACCACTATGGTGTCGTCATTGCGGCCGGAACTGCAACTACTGTAGATGCAGTCACTACCAAAGGACGGCATTTAGGCGGTTTAATTCTACCGGGAATCAAGCTGGCTCTTAGTAGTTTGCACGAGGCAGCCAGTCTGCTACCTGATATTAATCCGGAGCTTGAGCTCAACGCTGAATCAGTTCGGCTCGGGTTGGGTAACAACACTCGCAGCGCCATGCTCAACGCTGCTATCGAGATGACAGCTGGTGCCGTAAACGAAGTGCGCCAGCGCTTGCAGCGGCAGCACCGCCTACAAGAACTCACCGGTGGCATCGTGACCACCGGCGGTTGGGGTCAGCATCTAGCGACGCGACTCGGTGGCAGCTATAAACCCGAACTTATTTTGAGCGGAGCTCGCGTCCTGGCTATTGGCGGCTGGCGCTAAAAAAATAGAAGCCCGCCTAAAAAGACGGGCTCCCCATGCGGAGAAGATAAACCTTGGTGAAAAGAGTTGTTTCTTTCCTGAGACGACGGCCAGGGCCTTCGGGCTCAAATTCCGGGTGCTAAGCCGCTACGGAGTGCAACCTTCCCGGACCACCAGGGATGATTTTACCAGACTTGCGGGAGTTTGCACGGCCAGACCTGTAACCCCTTGATTACCCGCAAAGCCGTATCCGGCCTGAGATGTAAGTATCCGACATCACCTGGCTCTTTCTTCAGTGCAGAGCTCGTCCGAGGAGTCGACTGGGGCCGACCAGACCCTTTAATTGCACAAATGTTATGCAACCAGGGTCCGCTTTTGCAGCATCGGCCACTACCGACAGGTAGTTGGGGGTATGGCCCAGCCTGCGCCCTACCAAAACCAATTCACCCACGGTCCACCGGGCGGCATGGGCGGGATGATGTACACATGTCGCTAGGCGACATCTAAGCTACTACGGCTCATGTCCCTTCCCCATCCTCAAACCTCGTGATCAAACC